>JALYGW010000113.1 GCA_030776915.1 Thermoproteota archaeon | reverse complement strand
GATAAACGCAACGAAAGAGGAGAAGCATTTGTATCATACACAGATCAATAAGATGAGGGAAGGTATGGCAATATGCCCTGGCGAGTATTCCTGAAGAAACAATCAAGGCAACCTATCAAAGGTACACCACACACCTGATCCATCACCATATTATATAATAGGCGAAGAGGACAAATACACTGGCGCACTCAGTCTAACGCCGTTCCACTGTCACGCAATTGCTCCACTCCGCCAGAAGGATAAGCCTGTTTGTGGTATTCATATAGCTCGTTCTGAAAGAGATACCTGAATTCTTGTTCGTTAGAGAAGACTGCTAGTGTGGTTTTGCGCCTCCTGCTGCTGGTCTTTTGCCATCTCGGCAAGCCACTCTTCCTGTGCCTTTTGCATCTCTTTTGGAGAGAGATTGGGCTTGCGGGTTGCAAACGACCAGACATGTCCATAAGGGTCAATCAATTGCCCAGTCCTATCACCCCAGAATGCGTCCATTACTGGCATCGTAATGGTTGCACCTGCGGCCGCTGCCTGGGTGAATATCTTTTCAACATCTTTGACATAGACGTATAATGTGATGCTTGCTCCTCCGACCGACTGAGGAGACTTGCAGTTCATCTCTGGAAACTCGTCATTTAGCATAATACGAGAGTCGCCAATCTGAATCTCAGCGTGCATTATTTTGTTGCTATCTGGCATGTATGCACGATTGAGATCCTTGGCGTCAAAAGCCTTTTTGTAAAAGTCGATTGCCTGCTCTGCTCCTTTGACTATGAGAACTGGAGTAACGGAGTAATAGCCTTTTGGGATTGTATTGACTTTTGGTTTTGCTCTTTCTCTTTCTTCACCTTCGCCATAACATTGCAAGTCATTAAAAAGTGTATATTAAGGATTGTGTAATTTTTTAAATTTCGTCACTGTTTGCTCCTTGTCGTCTGCAAACTTTCATGCATACGGCAAGCCTAGATTATTTTAATCCAAGTCACAGAAAAGTCATTCTTTTTGTGAACAGCTTGATTGTCTAATGTAAATTTGGAAGTATTGCTACGCGCAATACTTCTTTTTTTCCACGCGCTCTTTCTGGGCTTGTGCGACCCTAAGGAGGCTGGGTGTTGGTGTGTTTATAACATCATCGGTACATTACACTTAGAAGCCCCCGAAATTCAAATGATTCAGTTTTCTTGACTTAGTAGCATTACCTCAAATGAGAGCATGAAAAAGGTAGTAGAACGACCTACTGATAGCACAGAAGATAATAGGTGGCGTGTTGCTAAGTGATCTTATAATTGCAAAATAAGACACTGCACGTAATAGTTTGCGATAATGACGCTGAACTTAATTTGCTTATTCGTAATTTCTTCAAGTTAGAGGGCTATGAAACCCATCAAGCATTATCTGCCAAGGAATGTATTGACAAATTAGCAGAACTAGGCGATACAATTGATGCAATTATAGTTGATGGAAAGATAGCATCTGATAGAAGTGCTATGCTTATCCTAAACGTAAAAAGGATGAACAAGAATGTGAAGGTCTTTGTTTTGGCAGATAGGAATTTATCAGAGGAAAAGACAAGGATAATGGATTATGGCGCGGATGAATTTGCCGTAAAGCCATTAAGCATGGAATCTCTGATTAAGAAAGTAAATTTAACATTACTTGAAGCTGCTAAAAATGCTTCCTAAAGTTATGCCTCTCTGTCACAGATCAACAGTGTCACACAACAATAACTACTGTAGGCGCTAGCACAACTAACAGTAACATGAATGGCACTAGGACATGATCATCATTTTCTTGGTCTCTACAATAGACGAGCTCATAAATGAAGCCTCATCAGAGTAAATGAATGAATCAAGCCAAAGAATGATTAGAAAACAAAACAATAATCCTGAAGCTATAAACAATCATTTCAAATTGCAGATAAAGACGCTTCTTCAAAATGTGGCTAGAGATGAAGATAAGTAAGAAGCATCTTTGAAAGCAAAAGAAAGAGAAAAGCAGCAGGAGGCAATACATATCGAAGGCATTCAAAGGTGGGTTACAGAGAGATTGAAATGCCCCGACTTATATTGTATGGGGTGAGTAGAAAAAAGATTCCTGCTCCTTTTTATATAAGGAATTAGGATTCAGTTAGATTTTTAGATAGTAGAGACAGTTATTACTAAATGCAGTAACTAGAAACTACAACTGTTAAAAGCCTTGATCTTTCCATCTTTTCATGGCGTCAGAGAACAAAAAGAAGACCGTACCTGCAACCTTGGGGCTTATGCTGCTTTCACTAAGCGTGGTGTCATTGATAACTATAAGTGCACCAAATTATGCAAGCGCGCAAGGATCGCTGGAAGGCCTTGAAACAGAGCAAGGTGGCCAAGGAGAATCTGGAGCCCAGCAGGTAGACACAGGTGCTGCTACTCTTAATGATACTGCTACTGTACAAGCTGGCGGGGATGATGCAGAGCCAACAGCTTGTGCTTCAATACAAACAGGGGGTGGCGGTCAGAATACTACTACAACAACAGGTGGTGGTAGTACTACTACTACTACGGACATGAATACCACTTCTACTACAGCAGAAGGAGAAGGAAATCAATCAACATCAACGGTAAGAGACTTCATAGAAGAAGCATGTATCGCACTACAAGTTGGAGACACACAAGGCGCACTGATGCAATTGAATTCGGCACTTGGTGAATTAGGTGGTGGCACACAAGGTAACAATACTACTAATACTACAAGCGGAGGAGGAGAAGGAACATTTGACGAGGGAGTAAGTGTTGGCGGAACAAGCGCTTTTGATGACTATGATGCGACAGCAGACGCCGAAGCCGGCTAGAAGAGTCGAATGTTGCTTATGAGACACCCACATCTATACAAGAGGAATCGATAGCAGGAACAACAACAACCACCGTCCGTGACCATTTTGGAAGGAGGGAGGAAAAAGCCGTACATAGTGGAACCATTGCAACCGGCTGCAACAGCAGGATAGCCTGGTTAGGGATACCACAGAATACGCGGCGATAAACGCGCTGCATATTCATAACTAGTAACGAAAAAGCAAGAAGAACGGACCCGAGGGACTTCGACCCCCTGACCTGCGGTTCCGAAGACCGGCCGCTCATTTTTGGAAGAAGAAGAAGAAGAAGAAACAGATAACATGCAGCAGGTCCCGAGATCGAAGCCCTCCTTCTCCATAGAGTTTAATGCACTAAACGGGAGCTTTCGCAACTGGTTGCAATCTCAAGGAAAGACTAGAGCCACCATTAGGGAGACTACTAACTATGCTTGCTGATTAAAAAATGGGGCTCATGATCCTAGACAGAAAAGCGAGACCGGTCTTTAATTTTCGTTAACGAATTATTCTATCTCTGTTTTTTGGTATAGGAGGCAGCTCCTCTCCCGCTCCCCCTAAAGTGCTAGGCTGATTATAACTATCCCAGCAAATCATTGATATGATCCCTATCGGTTTGGTGTTCTCAATCTATGATTCAACAGAAGTAGCCATACAAAAAATGATTGAAGCAAGTCAAAAAATGATCAATGAACAACTTAATAGTCCACCTGTAAACGAGCATTTCAAATTGCAGATCAAGACCCTTCAAAATGCTC
>JALYGW010000112.1 GCA_030776915.1 Thermoproteota archaeon | reverse complement strand
GAGTTATAAATAGTGTTTATTAAGAGCAGTTTTCCTTCTCGCTATTTGCCGAAACATTCTAGAGCAGAAGCATAGACCTTTAGCGCATGACAGGCATATACAATAGCGAGAGGGTATTGCGGAATTGATATTATTTATCCATTGCTTCTAGCTATATCTGCTTCCTTGCCATTTCCTCAATTCTGTTAGTTTCTGGGTCATCATCTGGTGCATTCATCTGGTGCATATATTCTATTGTGTTACTTAGCCCGATGATCACCTTTAGCATGCTGGACATTGTTTTTTCGATTCTCTTTTGATTTTCCCTTAATTGCTCAAATTCTTTCTTTGTTTTTTAAGCTTCCTCTATGGTTTCATTGAAAGCATCAAATGTTAACACCATATGGCAATTGACGCAGAATTTCGAGGTTGACTTGTTTGGCTCGCTGTAATGTGGGCATATATTGGGTTGTAATGATAATGATGCTTCTGTTGCTACATTTTCTCCATTTTAGTTTGTAATAGCAGTAGCAATGGTGATTTCTTTCTAACACCAATCCCATAAGCCAGAAGCAAATCTTCGCTGCTTTAACCGCCTAATTCATGTGTGTAAATCTCTATTATATTTGAGGATTTTTCCCAGCCTGCATGCGGTCTTAGAGTGTATCCATTGACTAATCGGGCTTTTGCAGTTGTGAGGGATGTCTGAAAATATAGGGATTTGAGGGCTTTTGCAGTAATTGCTTTATTTTGATCTTGTCTTCAGGCGGTATGTTTTAAGATAAGGTAAGAATTGATGGGAGGTCTCTTGATCTTCTCTCTATCCTTGTTTCAGACTCTCCTAAAATATGCACATATGCAACAACGAGCGACCAGATACTATACTACTCTACTACTATGCCTGACTGTTATGATATATACAACACGGCTATTATCTAGCTATATCTACCATGCCTATACGCCAAGGGTGTGAAAAAAGAATATCATAAGCCTATGCCAATGAAGGAAAAAGAGGAATTAAGTTCAGTGCTGCCTTCTTGCTCCACATGTGGGGCCACATTAGACTTGAAACTTCTTAGGTCTTTTGGAAGCAGACGTATTATTAGCAATGATGGAAAATCATATTATTGTAATAATCCACTGTGTCCTCCTGATGAGGAGGAACGAAAGCGCCGATTGTTGCCCTTTTCAGGGAATGGCCACCACTACCACAACGACTACCACCATATATAGCATGGTAGCAGAGAGAGAGGGAGAGAGAGGGAGACAAGCAATAGGCTAAAACTTGTGGCTATAACGCTAACCTCCTATCATTGTAGCTGGTTTAGCAGCTATGTGATATAGGTTCATCAAGCTGGGAATAAGTAGGAGAGAAGGACTAAAACTCGCAAATGGCCTCTATTCCACAGATCGACTCACGGGCAGGCATAGACTGTTACTGTACAAGCTTTGCCGGAATAGGAGGGTCGATAAAGCAGGAGAGCGAAGGGTTTATGGTATCTGAGCTAGTGGACGAATCGCTCGATATATCACTGTCGTACGATGAGAGTCACCGGTACCCACTCTATGTCCTTGAAAAGCAGAACATCGACTCAAACCACGCCTTATTTGAAATTGAGCGTGAGCTGCACATGAGATTTAGGGTAATGGGTATAAAGGATGCCAAGGCTGTGACAACGCAGTATGCGGGCATGGAGCGAGGAATGAAAAATCCTACTGCGGAGTTAAGAAGTAGACACACACGACTTACACTGAAAGGTTTCACCAAGCACCCGCTTGGGAAGAGATTCCTTGCGGGCAACAAGTTTGAGATAAGGCTCTACAATGTCCGCTCATCAGATCTCTCCAGCTTTGTTCCACAGATTAGCAAGGTGGGCAATTTTTACGGCCTCCAGAGATTCGGCAGCGTAAGGTTGGTGACCCATCTTGTTGGTAGGGAAATTGTCAAGCGCAACTTTATACAGGCAGTCGAGTTGCTGCTCAGCTACACTACTGAATTTGATACTCAGATGAGCAGAGAAATCAGAAACAGGTGCGCTGACCCAAGGAACTATCGGCAAGTGCTCAAGATGTTACCAAGAGGCATGGACATTGAGCGGCAGGTCCTGTCGGCACTAGTCGCCGGCAGGAATCCCATTTCAGCTCTGCGTGCAGTACCAATCATGATCCGGAGACTATTCGTCCAGGCATATCAAGCGTATATCTTCAACAGATGCCTCAGCAGAGCCATCACGAGAGGCGAGGATCTGCTGCAGCCGCAGGCTGGAGACCTTTGCTTTGAAATGGAGGGGCCGGTAACCTTTGGCAGGATAATAAAGTACAATTCCGACTCAAAGACAAAGATGGTTCCAGCAATAAGGATGGCAGGATATACCTTCCAACCTGGCAAGGGCAGGTTTGAAAATATCACAAGAGCAATACTGCAGGAGGAAGAAGTAGCTCCAAAGGACTTTTACATAAAGGAGATGCAAGAGCTAAGCCATCAAGGAGGCTTTAGACAGGCTCCACTGTGGTGCACAGATTTTTGGTATGAACGAGACCCACTGAGGGTATCATTCAAGTTGCCTAAAGGATCGTATGCGACCACGCTTTTGCGCGAAATAATCAAGCCAGATGATCCAATCAGATGTGGCTTTTAGCCGCTCGAGACTCCGCCTTTGTTTTTAACAGAAAATACTCTTTCTAATACAAGAAACCGTAAATCAAAAAGGTGCTCAATATATAATATATATAGCTCCGCACTATGATACACGATATTCGTATGCTTGGTGGCAGGAACCTGCATGAAACGATAGAAAATGCCATTGACGACGTATACAAGAACCTGAGCGTCAAGATAGACAAAACGAACTCCGATAGAATCCATGCAATAGAAGCATCAGGCTGCACAAGGTTTGCATACTATGAGCGCAAGGACTCGCTACCTTCAGATAATGCGGCTAAGATCTCAAGCCTGCTTGGGAATGGGATGCGCCACTCACTGAGCAACGTACGCGGCGAGTATAAGATCGATACCCTTGCACTCGAAGTTAACGCAGACATGATAATGGCCAACGAGTTTATAGTAAGATTTGAAATTGTGTCTGCTCTGCCAGATGTTCCGCACCCACAGCACATGCTGTACCTTAATGCATGTCTCTTTGCATTCAACAAAGACGAGGGTTTTTTAATCTACATGACTGAAGATGGAAAGATGGTCGAGTTCTCTGTGACCAAGAACAATAGGATGTTTGAAGAAATCGTTAGAAGAGCAAGAGTGCTCAGCACATTGCTAAAAGAAAACAGAGTTCCAATAGTCGAACCATCCAACATATGCACAACTTGCAAATACTTTGAAAGATGTTATGCAAGAAAGAAGGTAAAGGATGAAGGTTCAGGCTTTATACTAGAAGAAATTTTTAAACCCAAGAAGAAATAATAATTGTGAAAACATAGAAACGTATCGTCAGCTATGCTCGCTATGAGCTTCAGAAGGCGTATATCCCTGGCTATACCTTCTTGCCCTTGAGCCAAACAGCACAGCTACTAGGAATACAAATACTCCTGCAGTCACAGCAAACATGAATGTTTCTTCAGCCATATTACCGAGAGCCCTACATGAAACTTAATACCTTTATGAATTGTATCATAACATGCTATGATAATATCATAAAATATCAGGGGAATGTCAATGCAAACCCTTTCTCATAATAGCTTGTTTGGAAGTTTGAGCTAGTCAGCCTATAGGAATACATCCCCTCAACTAGGTACTGGCCAGTCCCATCTACCATGCTGTCCCAGCTGCTGGCAGTAAGGTTATTACGCGCTGCAACCTGTGTATCTTTTAGAGTGACAGTGCTACTGCCAACTATCGGAAAGATGTCCGCTTGTCCAGATACAAAACCCTCAGGGCTAACTCCAATGTCCCCGGTTGTCATCTGATACTGGCCCACGTTCAATGTATAGTGGATCGTTTCAAGAAGAGCAGTGCTTGTGTTAGGGTTGTGGATGTCAAAGACAACCTGTACATTTGCATTCTCTTCGTCTGTTCTCTCAACTACTATGTCCCTGAGTACTAATTGGAGATCGGCTATCTGGGTCTGGGATGTGCCTGGAGCCTCGCTATTGCCAAGAGGCCTGAAATTTCCCATTCCCATAATGAAAAATAGGGCTATAGCAGCTGCTGCAATGCCGCCAGCTACTGCATAAATGGCCTTTGTATTCACAATTGCCTTTTTTCGCGTTTGCCCACGCTTTAAAGCTGTCGATTAATCCAAATGCTTATACTAGCCGTTACAAAAAAATTGCTGCCGATTGCAATACCACAAGGCAGCAAATATTGGACGCGAGAGGGCTCAGAAAGCCCAGATGAGGCTGTTCAATTACACTGGCTTTGCCATGCTAACCTATACCGTCAAGCAGGGCATGGCAGGGTTTGAGCCTGTGGGTGAAGAAGAGCTGGCTGGTAAGATGACAAGTGGTAACGAGTCAATGCTTTTTATTTGCGATAATGATGGGTATGCCAAGGCTCAGTCAAGGCCCATGCCGATGGAACAGGGAGAAGAAGCTTTCAAAAGGATGCTTGCAGATGGTATACAAGAGTTCACTGGCGATATTAAAACGGTATCATAAACTGTGGTATGCTTTTTGAACTGTTGAGAAAAAAAGGTACATGGCAGTAGTGGTGTGCCAATGATTAATTAGACGCATAGGGGCGCTGACTAGAAATTATTGCACTTGAAAAGATACATATGCACATATAATGGGAGGTCAATCGGCATTTGCTAGAAGGATTATGATGAGTTAAGATAGTTTATTGTAATTGCAATGCGGTAGAGGTCATCATCATAATACACAATTGGGATGTAGCTCAATACATCTAATCGATAACAAGATGGATATGATGCAAATAGAAGCTATATTATTCGGGGCCTTGTCAGTCGTTTGACAAAGCAGAATATATGAATTTGACAATGCCTATACTACAATGCGTGTTCCAACAGTGCTACGCGAAATTGCGTTCTTGATTACTAGGGGATCTGACTTGAGCACTACTGTAGGGATCTTACTCCGCTCTATCACCTTGAGCGCCACAATGTCCATTAGGTCATAGCCGCCTGCCGCCGAATCTTCCGATCCCAACAGATCTATGCACTTTTTGACAGTGATTTCTTTGAATAGCTTGGCGTCCTTGTTCTTGTTGGGATCGGAATCATAAATGCCGTTGACATCTGTTGCGTTGAGGAACTTAGAAGCTTTGACCTTTTCAGCAATAAGTGCAGCTGTTGCATTTGTGCTCTGCCCCGGATGTAAGCCGCCTGTCACAACTATTCTGTTGGTTGTTACAGCCTTGCTCACCTGCTCGAGGTCTTCTGGGACTGCAGGGTACGCCTGATCGCCAAGCGCAATAATCATGAGCCTTGCATTCAGCCTTGAAACCTCGATGCCTATGATGTCTAGAGATGCTTCATCCGAGCCAAAGCTTCTTGCAGTGGAGATGTAGTGGCGCGCAACCTTGCCCCCACCTGCAACAACTACTGGCTGCACTTTCTCGCTTATTTTGCTCAGCATCTTAGCATACCTCTTCAGCTCGTATGCTTTTTCATAGCCAAACACTTTTCCAGATAATTTGATTACAACACGTTGCCTAGCCTGCGTGGATCTTACCTGCCCCCATATTCAGTATACCTTGATCGCCCAATACCTTTTTAATAGCTCGCTCCACCTTCTCACGATTCTCTGCGGTAGTATAGACACGTAGCATGTCGAAGAATCCTGAGATCGATTCTACAAGGGGGATCTCTGACATAGGCATCTCATACACTCGATCCTTGTCGACAACCAATACGGAATACATCTCTTCCTTGCTTGGAGTCAGTGGCATTGAGGGAGCACGAGAGACATCGACAAAGACATAGTCGCTATCGACATCTGCCACATGTGCAATATGAGAAGCAAGCGCCTCCAGCGCTTTTCTGTCCATCCTTTGCCTATCGCGCTTGTGCAAGAATTTTTCATAAACACTCTTAAGCAGCCTCCTGTCGCGGTAATCTCGCGCCATATTGCCCGAAAATGCATATCTGCCTGAAAGCGTACAGAGCCGCTCAAGGGTGGCTTCATCTGTTAGCGTAAGATACTTGTGGAGCGAAGTATTTGTCAGTCCAAGTGCTTCGTCTGCCGCTATCATTGAGCGTAGGAGCATTACTTCAGCAGATCTCACTGTCTTATGGAAATAGACTGCCTTGAACATTTCATAGCGTGAGATCAGCATTGATTCAAGTGAGTTGAGGGCAGACCTGTTTATCGCAAGGCGGTTCTTTGAAACTTCAAGTGAACTCACAAGCCGGTGGTAGTCAAGCTTGGCATATTCTGCTCCGGTGAATAGCCCGTCACGTGGCAAGTAGTCCATGATGTCTGCAGACAGTCCACCAGAAATAATCTCATTCATGAAATTTACCTTTGACTGGCCAAATGAAAGCCTGCATATCTGATGTACACTGTAACCATATCTTCCCAGAATGTCAGCTATCTCGCTTTGCATCATGATCTTTTTTCCAAGCTCCTCATGGCTAGTATTACAATGATACTCAAGGACCTCTTCGAACAGGTGCGAAAAAGGCCCATGTCCAATATCGTGTAACAGCGCAGCAAGCCTGAGATCCTGTACCACTTCTGCGTGATCGATATATCCCTTGCCAAGTAACGTTTCGCCTGCAAGGCCGGCGATATGCATGGCGCCAAGGGAGTGCTCAAAGCGCGAGTGCTGCGCGCTAGGATACACTAGATGTGCCCCAGCCAGCTGTCTTATCCTCCGCAAGCGCTGAAAAGCAGGGCTATCGATCAGTTGTTTTTCAACCTGCGAGAATCTGATGTACTTATGGACAGGATCTGTTATTTCGCCTGCGAAGTCCATATTGATTGCTTGTTTTGTATCACAAGCTAACAGGACTTAAACTTTAAGCTCTTTCCTTATTATCTTCATTATTTCTTTGTGAACCTGCTCCTTGCTCTTTGAGCCATCGACTACTTTCCATCTGTACTGCTTCGCAAACTTTAGGTAGTTCTTATAGGCTTTTGCAGCCAACTGAGGATTGGACTCAAACATATCCTGAATCTCTGCGCGCTTGGCAGATATGCTTGGGTTGACCAGAATCACAAGCACAATATCTTCCTTTGGCAGACCTTTGTCAAGTCCAAGAAGCCAATTGGTGACCATGCCGTTTGCTACGCCGTAGACAAGGTTTGACTGCCAGTAACGATTCATGACTATAATCGTTCCATTTTCTAGCATGCTCTCGATCTCTTTCTTTTTTTCCCATCTGTTTGCTGAGAACAGCAGGTGCTTGACCTCTGGTAAGTAATCACGCTTACCCTCAAGGAACGCTTTTATTTCCATCCCAATTGATGTCGTGTAATCCGGGAAATCCAGAATGACGCAAACCTTACCTGAAGCCTTTAGGGTCTCTGCAAGCATGCGAGACTGGCTAGCCTTGCCAGCCTTGTCGGTACCTTCTATTACGATTATCTTGCCCCTTGTTGCCACTGCATAAGGACGGGGTATGCATCAATAAAAAGATTCAAAGATCTTTACCTTCAACATAAAATTTATGATTAAATGTACAAAAATGGTCTAATGGCTAGAATAATTATCTAAAGAAAATATGCTGAGTTTATTGGGAGGAGGCGTATGTTTATGTATATTATATGGCATGCCTGCTGAAATTTAATCTAGAAAAACAACAAATTAAAATATTAACAGACTGCTCTAAAAAATTAGCGTTGCGGATGGTGCTTGCAAGTGAAAAAATCAACCATTGCCATATTTGATACTTTTAAGACCCGCAAGAACAAGTTCACTGGCGAGGCAAAGAGACAGCGCGGCATCATAGCACATTTGGCCACAGAACAGAGTCCAGATCTTCGCACCAGGACATCTATAGCACACGCCATTGCCAAGCAGCATGGTATCTTATGGCAAAACATCTACTCCGGCATATTCCGCGACCTTGACGAAGTTCTCATTCCAGCAGGTGTGGTAAGGGAAGGTGGCAGGCTGCCCCTGAGGAGGGGGCCAAAAGCACTCCAGTTAGAAGGAGTGCCATTCTACGAACTAACGGATACTGGCATTTTGGTAGCATCATCAATTGAGG
>JALYGW010000111.1 GCA_030776915.1 Thermoproteota archaeon | reverse complement strand
CCGCTGGAGTACCACCTGCCCCCTGTATTTTGAATTCCTGTCGTTCAAGTTAACCGCGAGGTTCTTGCAGTTTACGTTTTCGACCTTGATGCCTTTCTTTATGGCGGCTTCGTACAGAGCCTTCTCCTCCCATCTGATGCTGTCGTATAGGATGATAAGCGATTTATCTGAAAGATTTGATGAAGACAGTGACGACTGATTGGTTTGTACTTGTTCTTCTTGCCTCACTGGCCCCAGTCCTCACCGACAACTTGAGCCGGTTTTATACCAAGGCCATCCGACGATTTGACAAGCTCATAGCTTGCACCGCAGTCGGGGCAGGTAACGATTTCGCCTTCTATCGAGTCAGAAGGTATCTTGATCTCTGCATCACACTCTGGACACTTTATCATGTTTCTTAATCTACTCCTTTGCTGGACTTAGTTTTACGGCAGCATCATTAAGTATCTTTCTCTCCAGTCTGTCGTCGAGATATAGTTCAAGTATATCACCCATCCTTAGCTCTTTTAGGCCAGAAGCGAGAGTTTCAGCTTCCTCTTTGCCTGTTTTAAGGCCAAGTAAGGACAAAAGGTAGGCGGCACCGTTCTTGCCTGCAAGCTCACCAAAGACGATCTTTCGCCTGTTGCCAACCATCCTCGGTTCAATGATTTCATAGGCTGCTGGGTTGCGTAATATCGCAGCAAGGTGAGTGCCGGCTTTGTGCTTGTACGCACTGTCACCTACTATAGGCTTTGATTCAGGGATTTGGAGGTTGGCATATTCTGCAATGGTCTTTGAAAGATCCCTTACCATGTGTAATCTTAGGTTGTTATTTGACTTGTAAATGAGAGTTAATGCGACTGCTGCCTCTGCTAGGCTTGGAATTCCTGTGCGCTCACCAAAGCCATCTATAGTAGTATGAATCTGATCAGCGCCTGCTTCACATCCTGCTAATGCATTTGCAAGTGCTAGACCAACATCGTTGTGGCAGTGCACATCAATAGATGTCTTGGTTGTGTCGATATTGTCGTACACCATCTTTACTAAATTATACATGCCGCGCGGCCGCATTATGCCTACAGTATCAGGTATGCTTATCCTTTCGATGCTGCGTTTATTCATCTCTTTACACATTTCGATGAGAAACTCAGGCTCTGTCCTGCTAGCATCTTCCATTGTGAATCTTGCCTTCATCCCATGCGCCTTGATGTAGTCTGCGACTTCTAATGCTCTTATTTTGGCCTCTTCACGTGTTATCTTTAGCTTTGCCGAAAGGTGTATGTCAGAAATCCCCATATAGGTTGCGATCCAAGTCGCGTCGCAGTCAATTGCAATATCGATATCGGACTTGATCGCCCGAGTATGGGCTATGATGTCTGCGCGCAGATCTTGCTTGATTATCGTCTTTGTTGCTTCAAAGTGATCTGGCGACACTACTGGACTTATCTCTATTTGGTCAACGCCAAAAGAGTCAAGCATCCACGCAATCTGGATCCTCTGCTTAATCGTGAATGAGACGCCAGGATGCTGCTCACCTTCTCTCAGCGTGCTGTCGAGGATCCTTATCTTTCTATCTTGCCCAGTTTGGCCCATCCAGTTATACTGATGCGCATAGTAGTTTGGATCCTCTGATTTTAGTGACATCTTACGCGACGGCTAACTGCTTTCGGATATAATATAAATGTTATCGCATCTAAAATAACGTATTCCGGTCTGTTTTATTAACTAAATGCCAAGGGACAGACAGAAAATGCCGAATTGCGGCTAAATGTCGCGGCACAATGCGATAACATTCAGGATTCGAGGTAGTTCTTGACGGTTCTCTCAAGGTGGTCAAATGAGCCCTCGAGCATCTTGGTTCGTTTTCGGATTCCAGCGCAATAATTGGATATGCCCTGGGACAACGATTTTATCATCTCTTCCTGCTCTAGCAGGTTAGGTGACCCTGATGATTTTCGAGCTTCAAGCGATTTTTCCGGTGTCATTTCATTGATTATTTTCATCAGTTCATCTGGTTTGATGTCCACTTTGTGAGCTTTCAGGACTGATGTAGCATCTGCAAATTCTAGCTTGACAAGAGAGATGTTGCCCTTGCTTGCAGCCTTGCTCACCAAGGCTCCAACTATTCTGTGAGCGGTCCTGAAAGGTATCTTCTTTTGCATCACCAGCTGCTCTGCTATGTCCAGCGCGATTGCATAGCTGATGCTTGCAGCTTGCCGCATGCGTTCCTTGTTTATCAGCAATGATTTTACTACATGGTCCATTATCTTGATTGTGTCAAGGGTTATAACAGAGGCTCCAATCAATGGCGCCTTAATGTCCTGTAAGTCTCGACTATAGCCGGACGGCAGAGCCTTGACTATGCCAAGCATTGATATAAGGTTGCTAGTGACGATCGCCGCCTTTGACCTTGTCAACTCTAGCGGATCAGGGTTCTTCTTTTGTGGCATTGCACTTGAGGTTGAAATATATGGTTCCGCAAGCTCGATGTAACCAAATTCAGTGGTTGACCAGATAATGAAATCCTCTGCAATTCTCCCGAGAGTGCTTGTGAGTATGGCAAGTGTTGAAGCGTATTCCAGGAACGCATCACGCGAGCTGGTGGCGTCAATAGAATTCTTTACGATGCTGTCAAAGCCAAGCAGCATTGCTGTTCTTTTCCTATCGATAGTGATAGACGAGCCTCCTATGGCACATGCCCCAAGCGGCGACTGGTTTATCCTATGATATGCCAGATACAGCCGCTCCATATCACGCATGAGGCTATAGGCATATGACAGCAAGAAATGCGAGAAGGTTCCTATTTGGGCCTGTTGTAAATGGGTGTACATCAGCATCGGAACTTGCTTGTTTTCTTTCGCTCTCTCCACGAGTCCCAGCACTAAGCTAGCTAGAGCCGCGCAAATTTCGTTGATATCATCGCGTATCTTCATCCTTATATCAAGCACCACTTGGTCATTTCTTGACCTTGCAGTATGCATCTTGCCTCCAGCGTCTATTCCGGAACGTCTTATAACAAACGCCTCAAGGGCTTCATGGATGTCCTCATATTCTTCGGTCCTGATGCTAGTCGGGCCTTTCTTTGCCTCCTCAAGAGCAGACAGGATCTTTTTTAATTCGCCATGTGTAATGTGTCCATTTTCATGGAGCATTATTGAATGTGCCTCACTTCCGACTATGTCATAATACAATATCGAAAGGTCTTGGTCCATTGAAGAAAGGAACCTGAGCACATCATCCTTGAGTTTCTCCGTGGGACGGGACCTATACATATATTGTATCAAGTGTGCACCGCAGGCGCTTTATTTTAAGGTTGTATGCTTACCTTAGGATTATCGATTATCGATATTAAGGCGATTCTCGGCTTTTGTTGGAAATTGAATATGCATTATCATGATGCCTTTTATAGAATAGTTAAATATAGTATCGGAGAAATTCTTACATAATGAGTCAGGAAGAGCATATACAGCAGACTCGAAGAAAAATCTTTGAAGAATTGACCAAGATAGTCGACCCTGAAATTGGAGTTTCGATAATGGAGCTTGAGCTTATCGACAAGGTGGACATTGATTCAGGCAGGGTCAAGGTTGACTTGCACCTGACAAGCCCATTCTGTCCCGCAGTCTTTGGCTTTAAGATAGCACAAGACGTCCGGGACAATATCTACAAGTTGCCTAGCGTGGACGGAGTGAACGTGAACGTCAGCAATCACTTCATGGCCGATGCTATAAACAAGCAGGTGAACGAGAGCAAGTACCCGCCCAAACCGCCGGCTGCCTAATCATCTTTTTTCAGCCTTTCTTTCATCTCTGCCATCTTCTTTTCGTTTTTTGTGTATCCCAGGAGGTGTCCTCTCATGAGCTGGATGCCGAGTGCAGGGTCGACACCCTTAGGACAGACTGCGCTGCATGAGCCGGCAAAGTGGCACCGCCATATGCCGTGCCTATCGTCCACTAAGTTGAGCCTATTCTTGGTTGCGGTGTCGCGGTTATCAATAAAGTAGCGGTAAGCCTGAGAAAGAGCCTGAGGCCCTGGGAACTTGGTGTCAGTAGCCACAGTAGGGCAGGCGGAATAGCACAGGCCGCATTTGATACAATATGAAAACTGCAGGAACTTGTCGACATCTTCGGGGGTCTGTATAAATTCTGTAAGCTTGTTATTTTCTTTGATGTCCGCATGCTCATTCTGTATATAAGGCTCCATGTTGCGATGATGCTCAAAGAACTGAGAAAAATCTGTCACGAGGTCGCGTATATGTGGGAAGTTAGCAAGAGGTTCAACCGTTATTTCGCTTCCTTGAAGTTCTGATACTTTTGTATAGCATGCCAGGCGAGGTATGCCGTTTATCTTCATACCACATGACCCACAGGTGGCCATTCTACAGGAATAGCGGATGCCAATACTTGGATCCTTGTATGCCTTTGCATACAGTAGCGCATCAAGTACGGTAGTCCAGCGCTGTACTGGCACCTCTATTCTGTCATAGTGTGGGGATTCGCCGGCGCGCCTGTTAGCTCGGTAGATCTTGATACTAACAGAGCTCTTCGGATACTCTTTTTCTCTCTCGTGCTTTTCCTTTTCATGCTTTTTTTCCATTGTCTCTATTTTCTCAATTAACTGTTCAGTCATATTTTACTCACTCAACTCCAAGACCGTTAGCTACGATGATGGTACGAGTACCGTACGCTATTAAAGCAATCATTGCCGCAATCGTCAAGACTGTCACACTGTCCTCCCACCTCTTGCTCTGACGCAGTTCTAGCAGGATTACGCGCAAGCCGTTAAAGCCATGGATCGATACGAGCACCAGTATTGATTCAAGCAGCACGATGTAAGGGATATTATGATAGTTGGCAATCACATTCTCATATTCAAGACTCATGCCATATGGCATGATCGCTATGCGCATCATAATATGCACTGCAACGACAAATAATGCAGCAACAGCTGTGATATAGTGTATTTTCATTATTTGGCTCTCACGAAGCATTGTCATCTTATGCATTATTCGCCTCCAAAGAGTACAGATGCTCCATATAGCATTGCGACTAATGCAAGTATCAATGCAATCCAAATGCCAGACTTTTGCCTGTAGTTGAGCGATACTGCATCGTAGGGGTAGTCGGGCCTGCCTGGTTTGCCAAGCCCCTTGCCTCCATGTGCAAATATCAGGCGGATTCCGTTTGCTGAATGGAAGACGCACATTCCGATTACGACTATTAGAATGATATGACCAAGAGTAGTTTGGGTAAGCTCTAGGAATGCTTCCCATAATGCAGGCCCGCCAGTGATCTGGCTAGTTTCATAAATGTGAGCGATGAAGTAGGCAAGCAGGCCCACACCTGTTAATCTCTGCAGCCAGTAGGACACCCGTTCCCATCCATATCGGCGGGGATCGAGCCATCCCATCATTCCCTCACGGTTATTGCGATCAGATACTTCTTCTCTTTCCATGCTAGTATTTCCTCTCAACTGGAGCATATCGTGTAAAGGCGACGGGGTACCATGTCATCTTAGGCCCGCCGTTGCCCGTAAAGTAGGCTAGTGTGTGCTTCATGAAGTTAGCATCGTCGCGGTAGGGATAGTCGGTTCTTGCGTGTGCGCCCCTAGACTCCCGCCGATTGAGCGCGCCGACAAGCAAAACTTCAGCGGTTCTGAGCATGGAGTCTGTCTCCATTACGTTGATAAAGTTGGTATTGTATTCTTTGGCTTTATCCTCAACGTGTTTCCACGTTGCACCCTTTAGCTCTCTTACCTTCTCAAGTGCGCTAATCAATTCCCGCTCGTTTCTAAAGACGTAGGCCTTCTCATCCATCATGTCTGTGAGCTGCTTTCTTACTTCATAGGGGTTCACGGCGCCTCTTCCGCGGAAGAGCCCATCGTATATACGCTTTTCTTCCTCGAGCACCTGCTTTCTATTGATGGAGTCAACTTTTTTTCCAGTCGCATACCTTGCCGCGAGCTCTCCGGTTATCTTACCCCACACAATGCATTCTGATGTTGAGTTGGCACCAAGCCTGTTCGCTCCATGTGTGCTGTTGCATGCAGCTTCGCCAGCTGCCCAAAGGCCAGCCATTTCAGTCGCGCCATCGATGTTAGTGTGAATACCTCCCATCATATAGTGACAGACAGGTCTCACTTCGATAGGCTCGTTGATGATGTCAACGCCGGAGAACTTGATCCCAATTTCTCGGATGCCTGCAAGTACTTCCTTTACGCGCTCGCTTCCAAGGTGCGTAAGGTCAAGTTTAAGGCAATCCACATCAGTTTCATGCTTGAATCCACTCCCCTCCTGAATTTCTCTTATCATCGAGCGCGACACAACGTCTCTTGGAGCAAGCTCGAGCTTCCCAGGAGCATACTTTTGCATAAATCGCTCGCCTTTGTTGTTAATTAGATATCCTCCCTCCCCCCTTGCACCTTCTGTTATCAGTATGCCAGATGGCAATATGCCGGTGGGGTGAAACTGTACGAACTCCATGTCCTTTAGCGCAAGGCCTGCACGGTAGGCCATGTCCAGGCCGTCAGGCGTAGACGAAAATGCATATGTAGAAAAGCTGTAGATCCTACCGGCACCGCCGGCGCATATTATGCCTGCCGGTGCCTTGAATACGGTAAAGTTGCCGGTCTTCATTTCGACGGCAGTTACTCCTTGGAAGGTGTTGTTATTCTCATGTAGTATCGATGTGCAGAACCACTCGTTGTAAAAGTGAATGTTGTCATACTTTTGGCATGTATCGTACAGAGTCTGCATTTCGTAAAAGCCTACTTTGTCCTGCGCAAATGTAGCACGTGGGAACGAATAGCCACCAAATTTGCGCTGTGCTATCCTACCATCCTTGCGCCTTGACCATGGCATTCCCCAATGGTCTAATTGATAGATTTCATAGGGCATGCTCTTTACCAAGAGCTCAGCTACATCTTGGTCTGCTAAGAAGTCACTCCCCTTGATCGTATCGTAAATATGAGATTCTTGGTTGTCGCCCTCCTCTTCATATAGCACTGCAGCAGTACCACCTTCTGCAGACACAGAATGGGAGCGCATTACTTGCACCTTAGAAATGACAGCTATGGTCAGCTTTTTGTCAACGGCAGCTGCAGAAATAGCTGCGCGGAGGCCTGCCAGCCCTGACCCGATTATGAGTACATCATGTGCGATGGTAGTAATGTCAGCCAACTACGCGCTTCCCTCTTTCCTTCCATTCAGGAAGGCGGCTAATTCTCATATATACCTTGAACTCCTGTAATTAATTGTAACAAAGCAAAAGGCAATTAACTGTTGTATACACGCAGCCATAATACTAAATATGATTCATGATATTCTTCATAGCATAGTAGCACAAATACAGAGAAAGGGTCACTCATAGAAAAGTTTGGATAAAATGCAATACATTTGAGCATGAAAATGAAATATGAGTGCTGAACAACTCTTTGTCTGATAGTCGTAGTGATAACCGTGTT
>JALYGW010000110.1 GCA_030776915.1 Thermoproteota archaeon | reverse complement strand
TTACTAACTTGTCTGCAAGAATCATATTCTCAAACTTGAATAGCAGGCTCTCAGGACTATTGACAATTTTGATCATCATATAGGGATTTTCCTTCTCTACTATTAGACCAACTACCCCGAACATCATAATGGTTTGTGATGGCAAGTCCTTTCCTTTAGCTAATTCAATTTGGGATATTTTATCAATAGGAATTGTGGCATCGAGCTCGGGAATATGCATTCTATTGTGATATAGCACAATCGTGACTTCTAGTTCTATTGGCGAGGGTAGGATGCAGGAGCCAAGATATTTCACCTTTGACGCAACTATTGGACGATCCTGCTCTTGAGTTATCATGTCGATAATAGCATGACAACCTAGATTAGGGTATGCATATGAGGATGATGATTCTGTTCTTATTTTTTCGTAGACATATCTGTGCTTATCTATAGAGAGAGACAGACAAATAGGTAATCCACCTTTTAACTGCTGCTCCGCTCTGATCAAGCAAGGGCACGTGGCTTTTGACAGGCATGAATATACAAGATAGTGCGTGCGGGAGAACCCAGCTTAGATACCTGATGAGCTTAACCAGGTAGTGAATGCTACTAAGAATAGTATGTCATTTGTGGCAGGTATGTTTCATATATGAGGAGATTTAAACACGCAGACAGGGCCCGTTGCCCAGTCAGGATAGGGCGCTGTTTCTTTAGAAAAGAAGCGCAAGCCTCCGGAGCCAGTTGTCGTGGGATCGAAGCCCACCGGGCCCGTTAGCCCTATAATATAGAAATGCAATTGATGTTCAGATGATGAAGATGAAGACAAGTTAGTATATACATACATGTAAGCGAGATGCAAAATGAAGGAGGTCATGAGGATCTGAGGAGAATATCATGTATCTGCTTTAGCACCCTTGCAGTTGCTCCCCATATCATGTTGTTGCCATAAGTAAACTTAAATGCGTCTTTGGCAAGATGATAATGTTCAGTATCTAGCTCGATGCTTTTGAGTGTTTCAATTAGCGGTACGTCAATTACCGCTTCTACTTCGGTTGTTGAAATCCTATATTGAGGCAGCATGTCCTGTATTGTTACGAATGGTACAATAAAGTGGTTTGATGTCATCGTACGTACTGCACTTAGGCAACCAACTATCTGGTCAATACTGAATGCGATTCCGACTTCTTCTGCTGTTTCACGCAAGGCAGTTGCGAGGAATGTGCCATCACTTTCAACATATCTACCCCCAGGGAAAGATATTTCGCTCGTATGCGACTTCAGGTTTGAACTCCGCTTTGTCAGAAACACATGCGGTCTTTCTTTGTGATAGTGTATTATCACAAGTACTGCAGCAGGTGTTGCTAACGCTGCATCAGCTGGAAGGTACGGCTTATCTACAAGGGCGGGTCTTAGAAATGAGAGAATTTGTTCCTTCCTCAACAGCTCTTTGAATGATGCTAAGGCCAATATATGCTCTGGATACTCTTGCTGGCGACCTCGCATTTAATAAGTCCTTAAGATGTTTTTCAGGATTGTATTGTGTAGCAATACAATAAATGTATCCTATGAGCTGAATCCGCCGAAGATAGTGAAAGGAGAAAAGTTTGATCTCGGGGAGCTAAAGCGCAATATACAGGAGATGACAAACCGCGCTTCGCAGCTCCGTGGGCTTGTAAGCGGGATCCACTTGACGGACTCGGTGCTTGGCATTCCCCGCTTATCAAGTGTCACTGCAGCCAGATACATCAAAGAGCATATCGATGCGGAAGCGAGGCTGAGCTGCAGTATCAGGGTGCGCGATCGCAATTTCCCTTCCCTATGTCAGACTGTGTCAGATGCAATACTTATCGGGGCTGAGAGCGTGCTTATCTTAATGGGCGACGAGCCGGCAGACAAGCTAGGCGATTCTGGACTGAGGCCAAGCACCGCAGTCAGGACGCTTAAGAAGGAGGGTTATGACTTGAATATTAAACTCAATCTATCATTTCCAGCAAAGGTCAAGGATAAATCGGCTCAATCAATAAGGAATAAGCTTAACGTTACTCCAAACTCTCTTGTAACTCAATCGATTTCGTCGCTTTCCGACTTGGGAGAGATAGCAGACCTTGCCAAGCTCTATGGTACCAAGGTCACTGCAGTGGTGATGGTTCCGTCTGAAAAGAACCGCCAGTCAGCTTCACTCATCGGGCTTGACTGGTCAGAATATGAAAGCAACCCTGTAGATTTCATAAGACAGGCTGCCAAAATGGCAGATGCAGTGCTCTTGACCTCGCCCAATAGCTTCACATCAGGTCTTCAGCTACTACGGCAGCTCAAGCAATGAGATCATTATTATTATCATTACTGGCGCTTTTTCTTTCTGTGATTTCACTTTTTATCGAGTCAATGACCTGTCTGAAATAGGGTTGCAGGTTCTCATCCTCCGGAAGCCTAGGCCTTTTGTAATTTACAGCTATCTCATCTTTAATTGTGCCAGGCCTTCTTGTAAAGACGACGACCTTGTTCCCCAGAACGACTGACTCCAATATGTTGTGTGTGATAAATACTATCGTCTTCTTTGTCTTGGCCCATATCAGCTGAAGTTCTACTAGCAGCAGGTCGCGGGTCTGGCTGTCCAGAGCGGCAAAAGGCTCATCCATCAAGAGCACTTCAGGATCCATGACAAGTGCCCTTGCTATTGCAACCCTCTGCTTCATTCCACCTGATAACTGGTACATGTAGGCATCAGCAAACTTGGTTAGCTGCATCATATCAAGATAGTGCATTGCACGCTCTTGTCGTTTGTTCTTCTCAATGCCCGCCATCCTTAGCCCAAACTCAACATTGTCTAAGACTTTGAGCCAAGGAAATAACGCATTTTCCTGAAATACCATAATCCTATCAGGTCCAGTTTCAGTTACAGGACGACCGTTTAGGATTATTTCTCCTTCTGTAGGTTTGTCAAGACCAGCCAGAATGTTGAGAAGAGTTGTCTTACCGCAACCAGACGGTCCTACAAAGCACACAAACTGCTCATCTTCTATTGTCAGGTTGATGTTCTTGATGGCGGTGATTAGCTTTGCCTCATTTCGTTGCATTGCAAGAAATTGCTTGCCTATGTTTCTTGCTTCAAGTTTGGCCATGTATACCACCAGAGTAATCTATATCCACTATATGAGGTCGCTGATATATCACCAAACTGCTTCATCTTATTTATCTGGCTCCTGTCTAAAATTGTTATTATTACGCCAGCTATAACCAGCGCTATACCAATTACAAGAAGCGAGATGACAATAACCACAGTCATGGCGTAGAGAAGGTTTTTTCTGCTCAGCACATCGTCCTGATGCCTAAAGCCTATTGCAGCTTCAAGCACCTGATCTGTGGGATTTAAGAGCTTCAGTGTGTATAGACCCGGAATCTCTGCCTTGAAAGGTTCTATAGCGATTGGCTGATCGATGTTCTTGTTGACTGATCTTACCTGCATGATCCATAAGATTGTAATAGTTATTATTATTATTATTATTCGACTATTATCAAGCTTTAGTTAATAGGAGATTGACAGAAGCAGCAGCAGCAACGACTGCTACGATAGCAACAGCAGCCACCACCTTCTTGAGTCAATAAGGTAGGTCCTAATAAAAGGAGGAGGCCAAATGAAAGACCGGTCTTGGTTTTGTTGACGAATTATTCTATCAATGATTTTTAGTAGAGAGTAGAGGAGACGGTGCTTCCTTTGCTGTTAGGGATAATGAAGCCCCAACGACAATCATTTATATCAAATCTACGTTATCTTTCAAGCTTAAAAGAAAGTTCTTGTTGAATGATTGTATGCTTATTTTATAGCTTTTTGTCCTTTCAGGTTAAGTGGCGCTTGCTGCAGCAACCAGATGCACGACGGTTAAAGTTATCAGAATTCTATCCTTTCTAAGTTCAAGCAAAAAAGAAAAATTATTAAAATTCGTTATTGTATTCTCTCTCTGTCAGGCTTGTTCTCTCTGTATCCATGTTTGTTGTCGTTCTTCTTCCCTTATCATGTCTCCTATCTGGTTGTATGTATCAAGAAATCTAAGACCTTTTTCGGTAGTCTTGAATGTTTGAGTATCTTCGTTGTAGCAAAGTAAATCCTTTTTGGTTAGAGCCGTCAGATTCTCTTTCAATTGGTCATAGTTGATAAACGCCTTGTATGTTATCTTGCTCCTTGTAGCATTGCCGCCATTTGCAGCCTCTAAAATCTGGCTTATTATGTCAATTTTACTTCTGTATCTCATGCCATTTGCTCAATTGGCGAGCAGGACGGTGGTAAATAACGTCATAATGACAAATTATGAAAAATCATAATAAATTTATACAAACAATAATAAGGAGGTATATACTTCTACTATTTTCTTCTGCTAGCTGTGTTGATACAAGAGAGCATTTTAAACAATGATAGTTGATAACTTAAGCCCCTATTATTATTAGAAAAAGAGATAAGATTCCTGCGTTTGATCCCAAAAGTACTTTTTGATACCATTAAGTAGCGGAAGTCTTGCTCGGGGTATACACACTTTTCAATTCTCTGTCAGAGTAAACTTGCTGTTCTTCCTTTCGTTTGGCCGCGGCATATCGTGGTTTGTACCTTCCAAGCAATATGGAATTTCCTACTACTGTTACTGAGCTCAGAGCCATAGCCGCCCCCGCAAGTATAGGCAGCCATTCAAATACACTTAGTCCAAGGAAGGGTACCAAGGCGCCTCCTGCTATGGGTATCAAGCCGGTGTTGTATGCAAATGCCCAAAAGAGGTTCTGCTTTATCTTCGATACAGTCTTTTTGCCTAATTCAAGAGAGGTTGCTACATCCCTTACATCACCTTTTATCAGAATTATCCCGCCTGTTTCCTTTGCTATATCAGTTCCAGAGCCTATCGCTATCCCCAAATCTGCACGTGCTAGTGCTGGTGCATCATTTATGCCATCTCCTACCATTGCCACGACTCTACCTTCTTCTGATCTAAGGTTTACAATCATCTCTTCTTTCTGCTGTGGCAATACTTGCGCGATTATTCTGTTGATGCCAAGCTTAGATGCAATAGCCTTGGCAGTTCTCTCATTATCGCCTGTCAGCATTATCACTTCTATGCCCATCTTGTTCTTCAAAGAATCAATCGCTTCTCTTGCACTTTCCTTGACCGTATCGGACATTGCAATTATTCCAGATAGCCTACTATCAATTGATACAAGCGTAGCTGTCTTGGCCTCCTGTTCTAACCTTGATAGAATTGAATCGACGCGGGTGCCGACCTCGATCGCATTTTCATGTATCAGCTTTCTGTTCCCAATTAGGATTGAATGATCTGCATATGTCGCCCTGAGCCCATGACCGGACACTGCTTCAAATGAATCAGGGTTTGATACCGGTAGACCCCTCTCCTTTGCCTTTCTGACTACTGCTTGTCCTAGCGGGTGCTCAGAACCTGATTCTGCAATTGCTGCGAGCCTCAGTAGCTCATTTTCCCCGATGCCTCCTGATAAATCTACGACATCTGTGACCGACGGCTTGCCTTCTGTCAAGGTGCCTGTCTTGTCAAACACCACAGTGTTTACCTTTCTTGCAATTTCCAGATTTTCGCCGCTTTTGAATAATATGCCGTTCTCCGCACCCTTGCCAGCCCCCATCATCAGCGCTGCAGGGGTAGCGATGCCAAGCGCACAGGGGCATGCTATAATTATCACTGATACAAACGCAAGGAGCGAGTATGTTAGCCCTGCTCCTCCTGCAAAATACCAGCCAAGTCCCGCGCTAACTGCGACGGCGATTACTGCCGGTACAAAGTACTTTGCAACTTGGTCTACCATCCTCTGCATAGGTGCCTTGCCCATTCTTGCGTTCTCTACAAGTGTGATTATCTGAGACAGCACGGTATCTTGACCCACTTTAGTAGCTTTGACTGTAAGAAGCCCGCTCTGGTTTATTGTAGCACCGATAACTTCACTTCCCCTTGACTTGTCCACAGGGATGCTCTCACCTGTGATTGCAGACTCGTCTATTGAAGATGCTCCCTCTATTACAGCACCGTCAACAGGCACACGCTCACCGGGTCTTATGACAAGGAGGTCTCCTTGCTGGACCTGCTCGACAGGAATTTCTTCCTCTCTGTTTCCTCCCCTTATCACCTTAGCCATCCTAGGCTGGAGATCCATGAGTTTCCTTACTGCACTTGATGCCTTCTCTTTTGTCCTTGTCTCTAGCAGCCTTCCTACCAGGATTAAAGTAATTATGATTGCGGCAGTTTCAAAATATACTGACGCAAACGGGAAGTAGCCAGGTGCAACTGTAACAACTGCGCTATAAACGTATGCTGCGCTAGTTCCTAGCGCTATCAGCGTATCCATGTTAGATGCTTTAGCCTTTATTCCATCCCACATACCCTTGTAGAAGCGCCAGCCTATCCAGAACTGGATTGGTGTTGCTAGCACTAGCATAGCATAGTTGCTGGTCTCCATCGTAAGAGGAATCAAATCTTCAAACTGCGAAGGAAACATGTGGGGTAGCGTTAGTATTATAATAGGAATTGTAAGAGCAATGCTTATTGTCACATGACTCTTCAGCTTTCGTAATTCTCTTTCCGGCTCTGTAAATTCATTGAGACATTGTGTGCTGCAGAAATAGTATTTCCTCCCATCCACTATATGCTGGATGGAATCTGGCTTTTCTTCAACAAACATGCCACAGACCGGATCAGTTGCCATATGCCTAACCTTTGGACCTTCTCTTATATAGGGATAGGAGTTTACAATTGTAAAGGAGTGAAAAATTCCATTCTGTAATCCCTGTTTTAATTTTATATCATGCAATTTACGGACATCATTTTCATGAGCCAATAATAACTGCCAAGAGATCAAAAGCCAAGACGAGGTAATATGAGGATGCAGCAGAGCCCTCCTCCCCTCCATTCTTTCGCTTTTTTTGCATTTTGGCAACTCAACGGTTTTGCATATGTGTTCGTCTACACTTTTATATGACAAAAAAGAAGAACAAAAAAGCTCTGTATTTTTTGAATTAGCTTGCCCTTCAAACTAGCTAATAGAAGAGTTTATGAGCCAAACAACTTCTATCTAGAGACTCTGACAAATTTGTAGCCAGAATTTTCTAGCCTTTCCTTTATTTTCTCTTTAGTTATTAACGTAGGATCGTATTCCACAATAACAGAATCTGTCATAAAGTCGATGTCTATTTTTTTGATGGCTTCATTGCCTCCTAGTTGATTTTCAACTATTGGCTTGCAGGTAGTGCAATACATTCCAACAACTTTGAATCTTGCTTTGTGTCTTTGTTGGTTCATATCCGATAACATACAGCATTATTACTTATACGATTCAGCAAAATGAAGAAGAGGGGAAAAAAGAGAGACACTTACATATAGCAAAAGTCTCCGCTGTACTTAGG
>JALYGW010000109.1 GCA_030776915.1 Thermoproteota archaeon | reverse complement strand
TAAATATCAGCAAGGTCCCAAGTGGTAAACCCTGCATTGTGATACTTGACCATTTCTTCTACTGCAACTTTTGGGTCTATTGACCCGTGTCCGCCTGCAACCTGCCACATCCCATTGAGAATCCTACATATCTTTAGATTTGGTGCCAGCTCGTAGTGCTCCATGCTAGAGATATATGCCAATTCTATTCCCTGCCATAAATCTTGATCCTGTGGCACCATCTTATGTGCCATATCCTCTCTACCAATCTTATTGCACACTAACTCAAAACATCTAAAATGTTGACAAGCTCGCTTTTTAAAAATTAGTCAAATGATATACGCAAGACAAGAGCAAGTTCCCGCAAAAAATTCACACACACATACAGACACGCTTACAACAGCAACAACAATAAAGATAAACTAAAGGTGATAGAACACAACCCCCATGATGACTATGAGGATTACAACTACCACGACAATAACATATACACATCACAGTCAAAAAGCAAAGGCTGAAAACAGGAGGGGTGGCTAACAGTAAAGGCACTAACCTGCAGTCAGTCATACCGTCATTGGATGACCTAGAGCCGCGGTTAGTTGCAATACCGTATTGCCAAAAACCCTTAGGTGACGTGTATGGGAATGTCTCTCTCTGTGTGTGTATAGATGGGCTGCGGCCTGACTCTTAGTCTTGCTCCTAAACATAAGCTACAAAAAAAGCAACACAAAAAGAGATATGCAGTTGGCCTGCCAGCCTACTATATATGCAGGTAGTGAGCGGGCCAACTGCATATGCTATCTATGTTAAGTCATTGCTACTAGCAATACTACTTACTTTTGCCGTAACCTTTCTATTGCAAGATGACTTTTTCTTAGTAGTGACATCAAGAGCATGATGTCCTTTGTTGTAGGCACGCTTTTTGCTAGAAGCTTCTTCACCGCTGCTTCTAGCAACGGCTTTTTATGCAGATCATAATTGCCGGCGTCTGCCAACTTGCTTACATATTGGAGCAAAAGATCGATATCTTTCTGCGAAGCAAGTTCAACTCTTTTTTTGCTTTTTTTTACTGGCAATTCTGATGATTGTAGTTTGGAAATTTCGTACAGCAATATCGCAAGTGCATGGGCTACATTCATTGTCCGGTAATTGGTCTTTGTGTCAATGGTGACGACAAGGTTACACAGCTCCAACTCTTCGTTGTTGAGTCCCGATGATTCTCTCCCAAGCAAGATGCAAAAGTCCTTGGTGCTTGAGTCATGTATTATCTTGGCTAGCTGCCCTGCATTTATTGATTCTCGCAGGATGTTGAGTCTGCTGGTAGCCTGAATTGCAGTTGTTCCTATGAGTACATCAAATTTCTTTCTCAACTGGCTCAATGTCACAGTCTTAGCAGCTATTAGAATATCGTTGCCATGAGTCGAATACTTTGCTGCCTCTGCCTTGTCAAAGTGGGGTCTGACAAAATACAAGCTTTTGAGACCAAAGTTTTTCATCAGCCTAGCAATATGACCCACGTTAATGGGGTACTGTGGCTCGATCAGGGTCACTGCAACTGCCATATGTATATAGACGTCTGTAAAAAGACTGCTGGAATTATTATAATCTGCTATTGATAATACCTATCAAAGTCATAGTCGTAAAGTGCTCTGAGTGCAACCTGTACCTCATCTACAGGAACCTCAAAATATTCAAATGCATCTTTGTGCGAAGCGATCTGCAGATTGGAGTTTGAATTAGCCTTAAGATATGTGTCGGATGTCTCCTCTAGAAGCGCTTTAGCATGTTTGCTCCACTGCACCAAGTCGTCTTGCCGGATACTTTTCAACAACAGCATCGGCACAAGCTTTGCAAATGCTGCTATGATAGCCACACGATATTTCTGCAGTTCCATCTTTGACTGATTAGAGTCTGGAAGCGAAGGAACCAGCGAGCAAATTAGGAACTGGTATTCATCGAGGTTCTTTGCAGCACTTGCGACATCGCCTATAGCAGGCACATTCTTTCTGGCAGACCGCGCATCAATTGACACTGGTCCAAATAGTCCATGTACACCTTTAATGGTCAGATCAGAAGTAGTTATTCCGTCGCCTGAAAGCAGTTTACTGCAATTAAAGCTGCTAAGCTGATGCGATATTATTGAGTTGAGCAATGACGGCAATCTTTGCTTTTATGAAAAAAATTACGTGTTAAAAATGATGTGATCAAGAAAAGATAAGCATAGAAAGAAATATGAAGGCTGAGCAAATTTATTTATGATATACCAATGAAATTTCTATTAATTTTGAACTAGTTTGATAAAAAATTGCTATTAGATTCATGTATTTCCGAAATATGACAAATATGAACTCTTGTATGTAATTAATACTATACAAGGGTAAGGATAAGTAGTGAAAAAGGCTATGGCTAGACTATAGCGCTTGGCGGACAAAACTGCATCATACAAAAAATTGCAACTTTTACGGCATAGGCTGTAACAAGGTCGTTGATGCAGTATCACCAAGCGCCCTAACTTATCTTACAGTTTTGATTTACTAAACTTTTTTTAGTAGATAAAACTGAAATTACTGGAGTATACAATACCATCAGATCAATTAAGAATTATGCTTGCATGCCTCTACCAATGTATGACAAATTTTTAGTCGCCATAATAGTATTAATCGCTTTTACTGGTACAATTGCTGGTACTACTACCACAGTAGTTGGGCAGAACCAGACCATCAATTTAACGGCATTGCTCACCCCAGATACCAATAATGATATTAATGATACTACTACTGCGATGACTCTTGAAAACATAACTGCTGCTAATAATACGAGTACTACTAGCGCCACTGCTAACGTGACCGCTACTAATAACATGACGATTGAGGATGCAAAGGAGCTATACCTGTTGGTCTGGAACCAGACAGAGTTTAACGCCACCTTTAGCACTTTTGTCGAACCCTTCTCTGCCGCTGGCTATGGCGTATACGAAGAGCGAAGCAATATCTTTGCGCCAGGCGAAACAATCGTACTCTATGTAGAACCGGTAGGCTTTGCCCATGAGCAGGTTATAGACGAGGGCGGCAGCAATAATAACACAATGCTTTACCTGATGAACATGACAGCTGATTATGAAATAGCTGCTGCAAACGGCACTGAGCTTGAGCTTCAGCTGATAGAGGACGTACAGGGCTTGGGAAGCATCACTTCTCATAGACCCAACACCGAGATGTTCTTGACGCTTACGCTTACACCTGATGTTCAGCCATTACCGATAGGTAGCTATGTCATAACATACTCTGTGACTGATGAGGTATCAGGTGAAAGCTTTCAGCTAGAAAAAGACATTACAGTAGCCGAGAGAGAGTAGTATCGTCCATCCTTCTATTATCACGGCGCATAGTCCATTATGTAGTTTGGTTGGCCGAAGGTAGCGTTGACCCTTACTGACACATCGACCCAGTAGGAAAATGACGAGGGATTGCCGATATAAAAGTCCTCTATAGGAAACTCAACTCTGTCCTCTGGCATGTCAGGTATACTCGTAGGTGGGACGATGAACCTTCCTACAGTTCTATCAAATACTGCAAAATACCACCCTTGCATAGTAGTAGAATTGCCACCGCCGAAAGCAGAATTTTGAAATCGAATCATATATTGTTGCTCTCTATTTGTTATCGAACTGGTGGTGATGATATGCCACCGATATTGTGTTTCATACATGTCATTGTCATTTGGATTGCCTGCAAGCACTACTGTGAAAAAGAATACTTCTCCTAGCTTTTGCACGCTGGCTCCCAAGATGTCGTGGTAGTCTCTTACCTCGGGGATCTCTTCTGTCCCAACCTGCTGGTATACTGGCGTCACATCACCTTGTGCATCTTCTATGCTGCTGTCAGCATTGTTATAGATCCCGACGGTTTGCCTCCCGCCTATCTTTATCTCAGGCCCCAAGCCAAATAGCCCAATTGAAACTGGGATGAGTGTTGCGATTGCAACTGCAATAACCAGAACAGACGATGCCTTGGGCACATAAAAAATCACACAGAGGTTGTATTTCGGCATTTTGCCAATAAGTTTAAGCACAGTTGAAGATTGGAAATACACAGAATGCCTGCAAGCGAATTTTCGCACTTTGTTGATATGTGTGAGAAGGTTCGTCAGACTGCAAGCAAAAATGCCAAGGTGGCTGCCATCGCAGAATACTTAATCAAGCTGAAAGACCAGGATGGCGGAGGCGACACCTCGCTTGCAGCAGCTGTGCTTTTTATGTCTGGTGCCACCTTTCCTAAGGGCTCGGGTCTTACACTCAATGTAGGTTTTAATATGATAATGCGGTCGCTTTCAGAAATCGCACGTCTGGAGCCAGAAGAGATACAAAAGATCTACTTAAAGCACGGGGATATAGGTGCTCTTGCTGAATATGTAGTTTCCAAGAAGCAACAAAACCCACTTGTGGCCCAGCCGCTGTTGCTGCCAGATCTGCACGACCAGCTAAGAAAAATCGCTGATGCAGCTGGCTCTGGTGCAGCAGAGGCAAAAAGGAAGATCCTGACCGGACTTCTCATCAACTCCTTTCCGCTTGAAGCAAAATATCTGATCAAAATAGCAACTGGCGAGCTGCGCGTCGGTGTGGTAGAGGGCTTGGTCGAGCTTGCTATTTCCAAGGCGTTTGGGCAGGACGTACAGGCAATTCGGCAGGCTATGCTACTGTCCGGCGATATTGCACAGGTAGCACTGCTTGCAAAAAAGGATGCTTTATCGACTGCGATAATGAAACCACTTGTTCCTCTCAGCTTCATGCTAGCAGATGTGATGTTTAGTGCAGAAGAGATCGAGCAGTATTATAACAAACCGCTGATTTGTGAGTTCAAGTATGACGGCATAAGGGTGCAGCTTCACAAGTTCGGAGGCAAGGTCAAAATGTTCTCAAGGAAGCTGGAAGATGTTGCCACCTCTTTCCCGGAGATTGTATCTGCTGCGTCTTTGCTGCCAGCAGAATTCATTCTGGATGGCGAAGTGCTTGCCTACAGAGATGGCAGGCCCCTACATTTCCAAGAGTTGCAAAAGAGGCTCAGGAGAAAAGCAGTTACAGACCGTCTGATGACCGAGATCCCAGTAGTATATGTCCCCTATGATATCATGTACCTTGACGGTCAGCCGCTCATTGGCAGACCGCTTACGGAGCGCAAGAAATTGCTCTCGCAGATTAGATTCAAAGAGCGCGTAATCGACCTCGGTTATAGGATTGTGTCGACATCTCAGCAGATAGCCTATGCATTTAAAGAAAGCAGAGATGCGGGGCATGAAGGATTAGTGGTAAAAGAACTTGAATCCCAGTACTATCCTGGCAAGCGCGGCAGGCATTGGACCAAACTAAAGTATGAGCTTGACACTGTCGATGCCGTAATTGTCATTGCAGAGTATGGTCATGGTAAGCGTGCAGGGACACTATCTGATTATACCTTCGCAGTCCGAGATGAGCATGATGGTGGCTCACTTAAGACAATAGGCAAAGCATACTCTGGCCTGACTGATGCAGAGATCGCCAAGATGACTGACAAGCTACGGTCAATAACAGTCAGAGATGAGGGCTATAGAATGGTCGTCAGGCCTGAGATTGTACTTGAGGTTGCGTTTGATAGCATACAGAAAAGCGATAGGCATAACAGCGGGTTCGCGCTTCGCTTCCCGAGGATAAAGTATATCCGGACCGACAAGACTGTACGTGATATTGATACCTTGGAAAAGGTGCAAAGGATCTATGAGCGCCAGTCGCATCTAAAGAGCCGATAGCCTGCTATATGTACGGCTACCTTGTAGTTTTGTAGCGCGCATATGTATGTGCACATTAACTTATATGAAAACGTATATTTGTACACAAAAACGACAGAGAGCACAGTAATAGAAAGATGCAAAGCACAAATTCTTAAGAAGTGGAGCAGGGGAGACTTACATCTTCTTCTAACTGCCCATACACACATCAGTCAGCAACATCAAGAATTAGTATATCACCATCTGCATTTTAGGACTAGTTTCTGCGTACTTGCATGCACGTGTGATTTCCTTGTGCCATTGTCTTTGTCTCTCTGTCTGGGTATGGCTATATCCCTATGTGATTTGCGTAATGCTAAGGAATAAAAGATCAATAGTGTAATTTTGCATTCACTACATTGTTAAAGGCGATCATTCTTACTGCCGCAGTTGCAGTTGCACTAGTGGTATATTTCTCACTATCGCTTTACGTTTTCCCTCAGTCGTACCAATCGATAGAGGCTCGAAGACCTCAAGCGATTGTGACGGATGTGAGCCTATCTGCACCTGACATTGCTCTAGGTCAGGCACTTACTATCTCTATTACAGGGTCAAATAATGGCGAAGATGCCGACATGCAGATCGTGTCTGTAGGATTTCCAAACCTTACAACCACTGACAACATCAAGATAGTGAAACATGATTTTGATCAGACGCCGATATTGATAGCACCCGGCGAGCTCTTGAGCTCTGAATATTCCGATACAGACTCTTCTGTATTGGCGCAATATACTTCAATTGAAGCTTTCAGCAGGCCATGGGAAGCAGGCAAGACCTATACCGCAGATATAGAGGTCATACCAAAGACGGAGGGAAAATTTGTGGTTTTTATTAAATCTGTCGCGCTGCCCCATACTTGGGAACAAGCACATTACCCACAGGATGGCATCCTTGATCAACAGAAAGAATTTGTTGAAACATATTCAGCGCAAGTGACAAAGCCTTAATTATTGAATCTGCTAAAAATGGGTATTGAACTATTTCCGGTATCAAGAGTACCTTGAAGTGTGTGGTC
>JALYGW010000108.1 GCA_030776915.1 Thermoproteota archaeon | reverse complement strand
CAGTTATCCACCATTCAACGATTAGAGAAGCAACCTATGTAAAGCACTTATAAACGTTAAAGACTCAATCGGTGAATCTTGATTTGAAGGCTTGTTTTTCTCTTCTCTACCAAAATGTAATCTGTATTTATCACGATAAAATGTGCATTAACTATTTTTCCTTCTGCTGCTCTATTTACTATTGTTTCTTGCGCTGAAAGCCTTTAGAGAAAAGTTTCTTACGTCATGAGATTCTATGTATGTACTATACCACCACCCCCACTACTTGGGTTTCATTAAGTCATGGGGCATGTTATTTCGCATTATGTGTGTAGATCGCATCGCATCTCATCTTACTTTTGGGTCTATATGAGAAATATCTGTCAACCAGACAGCATATGGTAGCGAATTCAAATCTAGTAGTTGTCCCACTGCAAAGAGGAATAATTTACCATGCCAAGATGAGATTATGAATGCGATTCAAAGCAGGCAATATATATGTCCGTCTAATCTTGATCATGATTCTTATGACTTTGATAGTCTGTTGTAGCACTATTGACAGAACAATTGAATACTACTATAACTGCAAGTTACAAAAGAAAGTATTAGTTCATTTCCTCCTAGTCGTTCTCTTTGCAATCGACGCGGCATATGCGCCCGCTCCGATGCCATTATCAATATTTACCACAGCCAAGCCAAGGGTACAGCTCTGGAGCATAGATGCCAACGCTCCTATGCCGTTTGCACCAAAGCCATAGCCTATTGAAGTTGGCACCCCTACAACAGGTATATCGACCATCGATGCTACAACTGAAGCAAGTGCACCTTCCATTCCTGCCACGACTACGATGGCGCCTATATCTTGCTTGAACATCTCTTTAAGAGCTGGAAAGAGACGATGCATTCCAGCAATGCCTACATCGTAACTTGTTATCGCCTCGCAGCCCATCGCCTTGGAAACAATACGTGCCTCTTCTGCGACGCCAACGTCTGAAGTGCCGGCCGATATTACACCTATTTTTGCATCAGTCATTTTGCAGGCGAACGACTTTTCAGAGGCAAGTAGTGTTGTGCTGTTCCTTCCAATTTCTACAATAAGACCCTTTCTACGGAGCGCACTTGCTACTTTTGATAGCTCGTTCTTCTTTATCCGGCTGACTACAACTTGACCGTTACGCCTAACAATCGCTCTGGCTATTCTGATGATGTCTTTGTACTCTTTGCTTTCAGAAAAAATGATCTCTGGCATTCCGCCTCTTCTTATTTCCCGCCCGACATCGAGCTTGGCAATATCGCCTATCTTTTCAATTGCGTGGATGGAGATCTCCTTCTTTACCTCCGATAGACTAAGGCTGCCATTTGCAAATTCGTCAAGAATTGTATGCAGATCCATCCGTCAGCCAGCTATCAACAACAAGAAAATAAAAGGGTTTAAAGTGGAAGTGCCCTGATCGCTTCCTTCACGCTTGCAACGCCCTTGCTGAGAATTTCCTGCTCAAAGCTGTCCAGCTTTAGCTCAATTATGCGCTCGACGCCATCTGCGCCAATGATAACCGGGACGCCTATGCACACATCATAAAATCCATATTCACCTTCAAGCAATGTTGACACTGGAATTACCAGCTTTTTGTCTCGAATAGTAGACTCAAGCATATTCGCAACTGCGTTGCCAGGTGCGTATACGGTAGCTCCCTTTAGTGCAATGACCTCTGCTGCGACCTTTCTTGTCTTTTCAAAGATCTCCGTTGCCTTATCCTTTGAGATAAACTCATGAAGTGGTATGCCTCCTATAGAAGAGAACCTTGTCAACGGCAGCATATTTTCCCCGTGCTCGCTTATCACCATAGCTTGAATCGAACTGCGTGAAATATTGGTAGCATCTCGAATAAAGCTCTTAAACCTTGATAGGTCTAGCATACCGCCCATTCCCATAACCTTGTTCTTTTTTGCTCCAAGAGTCTTGAGCGTAAAATAAGTCATCGGATCAAGTGGGTTTGTAACTACTATTACACTCGCATACTTTGCATAAAGCGCAATTTTGGACACGACATCCTTGACGATGCCTGCATTTATCTTGAGGAGATCCATTCTCGTCATGCCTGGTTTTCTTCCGACGCCAGCAACAAGCACTACATAGTCGGAATCGCGCACATCTTCGTAATTGTTTGAACCCCGTACTATGGTGTCAGAACCCTTTTCTGACAGCTGGTGATTGATGTCCATTGCTTCTCCCTGAGGGAGGCCTTGCACTATATCAAGCAGCAGTATGTCCCTATCAAGCTCCCTCAGCCCGCAATTAAGGGCAGCTGAGGCACCGACCTTTCCAGATCCGATTATGGTAATTGTCATAGCCGAACTTGCAAGTAGGGTATTGCTTATATAAATTGCGATTGGAGCTGGATCAGCTTTAAATTATCAACATGTCAAGTCAATAACGAATTGTCAAAGAAAAGGAGGAGGGACGACAGCTACTTTGCTGTAGATCGACGTAGGAAAAGAAAATACATGATGATTATAATACCCGTCATCATAGCAGTGGCGGCAGCTAGTATTGCAGGAGCTATTTTATACCAGCCTCCTACGGCAATGGCAATAAGTGGAATAGAATGTAATAGGTCTGAGCAGCTTAATTACCATATTCATTCAGGTTTAGATATATTCGTTAATGGAGTACAGCAGCAAGTCCCTTCAAATACTGGGATACTTTCTTCTCCCTCATGCCTATACTGGCTTCATACTCATAGTGAAAATGGCATAATACATGTTGAAGCACCTGAAGCCAGAGAATTCACACTGGGGCAGTTCCTTGACGTTTGGCAACAAACTGGTAACTCAACAGCATTCTTTGACTCCGTATCTGGTATGCCTGTAACAGCCTATGTGGATGGCCAGAGATTTGAAGGTGATTATAGGACAATACCTCTAGAATCACTCAGAAAGATCGTCCTCGCGTATGGCACGCCTCCTGAAGATATTCCAGCTGAACATGACTTTGGCGAGATAACAAGATAAAAGCATAAACGTGATATAAAGCAAAAGCACAAGCTAGGTAGCTATGTCGAGAGTTGCTATAATTGATTCCCAGGTGGCAGGAATTGCTGGCGACATGCTGATGTCTAGCCTAGTGGATGCTGGTGCTAACAAAACCAAAGTCATTGAGGCAATCTTTACTTGCCAGAACTTTGTCAAGGATAGCAGGATATTCAATGCTCATTTTGCCAAAGTGATATCACACAGCTTTGCTGCCACACAACTGCAAATGAAATGCAAAGATGGGGTACTCAAGCGCAAGGGCACAGAAATGTATTATGCACTTGCAAGATGCTGCGACTCTGTGGGGCTTGCGGATAGGGCCAAGACATTTGCATTAGATTCTCTCAAAATGATAATTTCTGCTGAGGCTACCATCCATGGCCAGAATTTTGACAGCGTACATCTACACGAAGCATCCAGCATTGATACCTTTGCAGACCTTGTTGGATGTGCAACAGCGTTGCAGGATCTCCAACTGTTTGACGCCAAAATGTACTCTACTAAAGTGGCAGTTGGTGGCGGCCTGCTCAGGTTCTCTCATGGTACCATCTCAAATCCTGCCAGTGCAATCCTTGAAATTTTCAAAAATAAACAATTCGTCTTGGTAGGGGGGCAGGCTGAAGATGAACTAACAACTCCTACAGGGGCAGCAATGCTTGTCAATTTGGCGCACGGTAGCGTCAACTACTATCCCAGCATTGCGCCCGAAAAAATTGGCTATGGTGCAGGCACAAAAAAGTTTGAAGGTTTTCCCAATGTGGTTCGTGTAGCAATAGGTACATCGAGAACTGTCTATGAAACCACCAAGGATACAGTCTATGTGGTGGAAACAAACATCGATGACGTGTCTGGCGAGCTAGTAGGTAACCTTGTAGAGCAGCTGGCTGAAGTCGCAAAGGATGTTACAATCATTTCAGGCATCACTAAAAAGAACCGGCCAACCTATCTCATTAGGATTATATCGGAAAACGCGCAGCTAAACAGCGTGCTTGAGTTACTGTTCGATGAATCCGGGACGCTTGGTGCTCGAGTGCAGGAAGTAGAGCGAATTGTTCTGCCTAGGAGCATACTAACTATGTCGGTTAATATTAACGGCAATATCCTCAATGTGCGCGTCAAGATTGTCAAGGATTCAGATGGAAGAATAACAAATGTTAAACCTGAGTTTGAAGATATCAAAATGATTGCAACAAAGTGTCAAATGCCAGTTAAGAGGGCAATGGATCAGATCCGGTCAGAAGTTATGAAAAAGCTGGGAGAAGCATAAAATGGAAACCTTCAACAAACTGGTAGAATGGTTCGTGAAGAATGGGGGCGACAGAGCAATAGTGGCACTTTCTGGTGGAGTAGACAGTGCTGTAGTAGCACTAGCTGCAAAAAAAGCGCTTGGCAACGGCGCTATTGCCATAACTGCTGATTACAAGACGCTAGCGGAGGAAGAACTTGCCGCGGCATGGCGAGTCGCAAGAGAGATAGGCATTAAGCACAAAGTGATCGAATACAATGAGCTTGAAAACATGTCTTTTGTAAAAAATGACACCATGCGATGCTACTATTGCAGGACAGAGCTTGGACAGCACCTTGCAGAGGAAGCGAGAAGGGCAGGTATACTACTCATTGTCGATGGAACAAATATCGACGATCTGACAGACTACAGACCCGGAATTAGAGCTCTACATGAAAATGGGGTGCGAAGCCCAATGATAGAGCTTGGCATAGCGAAGACAGAGATACGTGAAATCGCAAAGAGTTTTGAGCTCTCTGTTTATGATAAGCCTTCCAATGCATGTCTTGCCTCCCGGATACCTACAGGGAGCGAGGTCACATTCGAAAAACTTCAAAGGATTGAGAATGCAGAGATAATAGTCAAGACAATTTTTGGCGTTGGGCAGGTGCGCGTAAGAGATCACGGCGACCTTGCAAGGATTGAAGTGGGCAGAGACGAGTTGCACAAGATGTTTGATGTAGATAAGCTTGCAATCTTGGACAACAAGCTTAAGGAGCTTACATTCAAGTTCGTTTCTATTGATGTAGCAGGCTACAAGACAGGTAAGCTGGTAGTTATAGATAGGTATGACCAGAAGGGGTAACACCCTATAGACACCGAAAAAGCTAAAGCTAAGCTCCTTCTAGTATATACCAGCATAATAATGGCTTATGGAATGACCAAGGTTGGTGCTTCAGCAACAACAACAATAACGCCGCAACGTGAAGAAGGACAATCATCCTCCCCCTCATCATCTTTTTACAGTCCAAGACGTCTGAAGCTATACACCCTAGCAGAAATCGAACATTGTGAAACCAGCAAAACCATCATGAAGTATATCGATGCAAAGACAATTCAAGACAAGAATACAGGAATGACACACAAGACAAGAATGCAGTCTTTTGCTCAGTTCGTCTATAGACGTTATGATAAAACACCTGTTGACGAGTTTTTGGAGCAGATTAAAGCTGGAAAAAAATATGACCCATATGACATTTTGACAGAATATTCAGGCTTTTTGAGAAATGAAAAAAGACCTACTACTGAGAATAAATTAACTGCTAATGTTATTCGAGCTCGAGTTAAAACTGCAAGGAAATTCTTTCGCTTTAACAAAATCTTGGTCACAGTTGAGGACTTTAATGAGTTGGTGCCACTACCAAGAAAAGAGCAGCCACCAAAAAAAGGAATTGACAAGACTACTGTGGCAAGATATCTCAATGCTTGCAAGAATATCCAGCTCAAGACAGCACTACATGTAATGGCTTCTAATGGTCCTAGACCTATAGAGCTGTGTGCCGTAAGGGAATGTGACGTAAACCTTGACTCAGAGCCTGCAACCATCACATATACAGCAGAGTATTCAAAAATGAGAGTAGCCCGCACAAGACCTCTTACCAGAGAAGCTGCCAACCAGCTGCGATTATGGGATATATTCAAGTATAGAACACGAT
>JALYGW010000107.1 GCA_030776915.1 Thermoproteota archaeon | reverse complement strand
AATTTGTCGGCCTCGACAGGCCCAGAATCTGGTGGTCCGCGCGGAGAACATCATCATCATCAACATCACCAACACCAGCTCGTGCGTACGCTGAGCCTTATGGATATCACAATGGTTGGCATAGCAGGCATGATTGGTGGCGCAATCTTTGTCCTGACTGGACCAGCAATTGGCTTGGCAGGCAGTGCAGTAATACTAGCATTCATTATCAATGCGGTCATTACGCTGTTTACTGCTATGGCATACGCAGAATTGGGCTCAGCAACGCCAGAAGCAGGAGGGGGTTATTTGTGGATAAGAGAAGGACTCCCGCGACCAAATGCCTTTATCAGCGGATGGATGGCATGGTTTGGTCATATCATAGCAGGAAGTCTTTATGCAGTTGGTTTTGGTGCCTTCTTTTACCAGTTGCTTGGCCCAAATGTGGCTGGCGTATTATCTGACCAGCCGTTATTAGGAGTCATCCCGTTTGATAAGATGATAGCCGTAGCATCTATTGCGGCATTTACATACATAAACATCAAAGGAACATCTGAAACTGGCAAGACCGGCACTATTGTCACTATTGTACAGCTTGGCACAATTCTTTGTTTGATAGTGGCAGGCTTTTGGGCGATGTATAACAACCCCAATCCGACGGCTAACTTCGTTGAATTTATGCCAACAGGCATGGCTGGACTAGTTGCAGCTACGGGCCTCACTTTCATAGCTTTTGAAGGTTATGAGATCATTGTCCAGACAGGAGAGGAAGTCAAAAACCCAAAGCGTAACATACCAAGGGCGATCTTTATCTCACTTGCATTAGTAGTCACGCTCTATTGCCTAGTGGCACTGGTATCCATAGGCGCAATATCCCCAGAAAGGATTGCTGCTTGGAGATTCATAGGCGAAGGCGGGGAACTTGGCATCATGAAGGCCGCCGAGATATTCTTGCCCTATGGTGCATTGATTGTGCTTGGTGGTGGAATGGTTTCAACATTGGCTGCGCTAAACGCTACTACATTTTCTTCTGCAAGGGTAGCATTTGCAATGGGTCGACACTACAACCTTCCACATAAGCTCAGTTCCATCCATCCAGTAAACAGGACACCCCATATTGCGATAATAATATCCGGAACAATTATGGCTTTTATGGCATACGCACTGCCGCTGGCAGATATTGCGGTGGCGGCAGGTGTAATCTTCCTTCTTCTTTTCACGCAGGTAAACATCGCAGCTATCACCATACGGCGGATATATGGTAACAAGTTATCGTATGGCTTTAAGACGCCATTCTTCCCCGTAATTCCAATTGCCAGTATTTTTCTGAAATTGGGGCTTGCACTCTACCTCCTTGTTACCCAACCGCTCAGCTGGGGTATAACTATTCTATGGATATTGGTGGGCTTTATTCTTTACAGAATATACACGTTCAAGCAGGAGATACAACACTATGCACCCATAGTTACTTCTGAAGGGGACCTAAAAAGGCAGGACTTCCGCATCCTCATTCCCTATACACCCGAAGACCCAGATAGGCTCTTAAAATATGCAATAAGAATAGCCAAAGAGACAGGAGGTGAAGTAAATATACTTCGTGTCATAACGGTGCCACATCAGACGCCGCTTTCTGCAGGCGTGGCATTCGCCGATACTGCCAAGCGATCTTTTGAGCCGCTAGAAAAAATATTGGACAGGGAGAATATTCCAAGCCATTACCTTGTGAGGGTTTCTCATGAAGCAACTGAAGCTATCCTTGCGACCATCGAAGAGCAAAAGATCGACATCCTTCTCACTAATTTTGAAACGCTTCGGCACGACAGGAAACTTTCAACTCTGATGACCTGTAAGGTGCTTGCGATAAAAGCAGAAAATGATGAGCTGGAACTAGAGTCTAAGCAGAATCACTTTGATATTGAAAATAGCGCACAAGCAATGGGGGATGAAAGAAGAAAAGGAGTATGGTAGCAATCTATGACGGAGGCAACCACTCAGACATCCTGCTAAAGGCCACCAGCTGGATAGAGCATTCTGGCATGTTTACAGTAGGATTGATCTCTCTTGTCAGAGGTGGTAATAGTAGTAGCAACAACAATCACAAGAGCAGTATTGCAATGCAGCAGGAGTACTTGAGAATGCTGGGTGTCGACCTAAAGGAGATAAATTTGCCTGGAGGGAGTCCAGCTGCTGCCGATGCTGTGTTTGCAGCCGTCAGCATGTTCCAGCCAGATATTGTAATAATGGGTGCCACAGTAGCAGGGTATTCAGTGTTCCAGAACCCTGACTTTTTGGCACTGCTGGATCAGTTCAACTGCTCCATAGTAATAGCCAAGGACTTTACTATACCTGGTGTGCACAGAGCCAAGTCCGCAATCATGAAAGTGTTCAAATGATAATAACGATAATAACTATAATGATTGCAGTACCGGTCCTATGACCTGTCACCAGTTTATCCTCAAAGCGTTCACCAAAGTAACCAGAGGCAATTCCTAAATAGGTCTGACTAAAGAGTTATATCCACTAGTATGTCCCGATGCATTGCATTCCACTCCTACAAAGGCGGCACTGGCAAAACAACAATAGCATGTAATCTTGCCGCCATGTTATCACTTAGAGGGTATAATGTGGCTTTGCTTGATCTTGACGTTTATGCTCCTAGCCTGCATGCCTATTTTGATTACTCCCCGAATAAATGGATAAACGATCTGTTATTTGAAAACTCTGACTTGAATGAAATAATGGTTGACATGACACCTACTATAACCAAACACGCAGCATATAAGCCTAAAAAAATGGGACGGTTGTTGGTTGGTTTTTCAAATCCTCAAAAAGAAGAGATTTATAGACTAGAAGGGAGCATTAAGACTGCCAATGCAAATATACAACTACTTAGAAGGTTTGTTCAACTACGAGAAGATTTGATCTCAGATTATGAATCAGATTACGTTATTCTAGATACTAGTCCAGGGATCAGGTATTGGTCCATTAACTCGTTGGCTATTGCGGACATACTATTTCTTACACTCAAGTTTGGGGATCTTGATATTGAAGGCACTATAAAAATGGCCAATGATATTTATGGATCATTTACGAAGTTTGGATCGAAATCTTTTCTCCTTTTGAATTTAGTTTCTGGCTACTGTATTCCTAGGACCTATGTTCGTAGTTCCGAATCTGCAGATAAGAGCAGTGACATCGATGATGGCTTGCCATCTGAAGAGAAGTCCATAAAAATCCAAACCTTTGGGAATGAGCTTGGTTCAGATACTTTTCTTTCTGATAAAACCAAGATGG
>JALYGW010000106.1 GCA_030776915.1 Thermoproteota archaeon | reverse complement strand
ATTATATACCTACATTTTATGAGTTGACATTGGTTTCTCTTTCATATTTGTGTCATCTTTTTGTTTTGGCTCTTACATCTCTAGTGAGATGCTTTGAGTTGATACTGCAGCAGCCTCTGTATACCTTCTAGAGGATTCGCAGCGATGTCGAAATTAAATTTTCAAATGACCACCGAGCAGGAGAAAGGGTACTGGATATCGCTTAAGGTAAAAATCCTCTCCCTCGTCCTCACCTCTGAAATAGCAATTAGTCTGCAGATCGCCTTATAGAAAAACCAGCGTTGTATTAGCTCTCAGCTTGGGGGCGCTGCTGGTTAACCACCACCTGGGTTAACAAAGAGCCCCTTTTTTTTCATTTCCTCTATTTCTTTTAGAAATTCGCGCTTTAGATTATCTGCTAGATTCTCAAGTTCTTTATCATCATTCAGATCACCTATATGTTTGATAGAAATGCCAAGACTCTCCAGTTCTTGTAATAGAGATAGCAGTACGCTTTGCATCGTAATATGATTGAATGTCACATAGGTAGCAACAGACAATATCGAATTTATGAGATAAAAGAATTTGCTAGGTATGAACTGCTTTTACTATATTTTTATTTTTTCATTGCCTTATCTGGTTCCCTTCTATTCTTGAATTTTTTATATGTTATCATATCGTTGAAATTTATTCTAATAATTGCTCCTTTACGAAAAGACCTTTTTATTATTGCCTTATTTGTTCTTGCGTTGTGTTTATGCAGGGACGGATCCATACCGGTAGCCTTTAACTTATAGGACACTAAGGAATATGATCCTCTCTTGCATACTATATAGTAATCCATACCTGAAAGGAGCATTTTTAGCACTCCTCTTTTTCATTCCTTAATTTCTCCAAAGCATGCAAGAAACCCTTGCTTAAACTCAAGTTTGTGTTTTAAATAATGTGTTGCGAAGACTGCTTCAGAGGACAGGTCCTTAAAGTGGTTCACTATTTTGCTTTCTATTCCGATTGTCTCAAATGAGATGTAAAAAGATTTGCGGCAATATACCGTATATGTCAATCTTGATACTTTTTTTTCTGTCCGACTGCAAGCAAGCAAGCGTGATTGGTTGTAAGTGAAACTATTGTTGTTGTTAGCCCTATCCTAGGGGACCTCTACAATTGTCTGGCGAAACAAAGAAGATGATGTAAAAAAATCTTCTTATCTGCTGCTCTGCTATGGGGCCAGGGATCGCTAATTATTAATCCTTAAGATGTAATTTCTTTTAGCAACCATTTGCCTATGTGGACCATAATTTGAAACCGTAGGATTACAAACCAATCAACCAATCAACTAATCAATCATGACGCTTATACTTAATCCCCTAATGAATCAAAACGAACAACGATATTGTTATCAACAACTAACATAATAAATATCTCTCTTGGTAACCCCAGAAAGATGGGTAGTTAGGTAAGAAGTATATATCCTGCTCCAATAAAGGAGCAATAGTTCAAGTTTTAAGCACAACCAATAAATTGATTGACAGCACATGTCAAGATAGTGCAAAGCGATAACAGAATCCCAAGATGGCTTGTAGAAAACGACCCGTCATGGGAGAAATCTATTGATTCAGACCTTGGGACCTTACGATGGACTAAGAAGGGCAGCCAGATACAGGCGATATGTCATCCAACCAGCATTTTTTGCGAAATTGTTGGCCAAACGGATCAGGGGGGCAACATTTCAGATCTTGTAGGCAGAACTCGCATAGACAGACATGCAACACTTGTATCAGGCATTGGCGACATCACAAAATATCTTTCAAGCAGATACCTAAACCCTGGCATAAACGGACAACCGCGGTTTGACTTAAGGAAGACTCCCAGGGAGTGATATACTTTTTTTATAGTGTACCCCACATCTCTACCACAATCTTTTTTGTAGTCGATAGATTGGAAGGACCTAAAGCTTAGCTGGATTTCAAGTCACCTATAGGATTATTATATTTATTTACCAAGCCTGGGACTGGAATACGGGTGGGATTTTTTTGAACCCAAGACCTCAGATTCTTTGTATGCCAAATCCCTTCCCTTCCTCTTCCCTCAGCTGCAACAATTATTTATTTCGTAAGCATCACAATCAGTGATTAGCCATTGTCATTGCAAGATTCAATTCAAAAGCTGGCCAAAGAAGCAGTCAAACTTGTTAAAGGTGTCAAGGTGGTTGGACTGGGTAGTGGAAGCACAGTAGGCTTCATTGTAAGAGAGATGGCTAAGCTTCCAGATAAAGAATCAATTGAATTTGTGCCAACTTCTCTACAAATCAAACTGGAGGCAGAAAAAAGCTCGCTTAGGATGGCTGACGAAAATAGGATCCCGCATACCGACATCGTATTCGATGGTGCTGATCAGATAGATAGCAAATTTAATATGATAAAGGGAGGGGGCGGAGCACTCTTGCGAGAAAAAATTGTGATTTCTGCAGCGAAAAAGGTAGTAATAGTGGCTGACGCCTCCAAATTTGTGCAGTCTTTCAGCCGGTCGGTGCCCATTGAAGTACACCCAGTGGCACGCTCAGTCCTCTTGAAGAAGCTGGTAGAAATGGGGGGACAGCCGGTGCTTCGTACCCTTGACAAGGGCTACCCTCTTGTAACCGAAAACGGAAACCTCATTTTGGATACGTCTTTTCCTTCAATAACTGATCCGAAAAAGATGGAGGTAGAGCTGAAGAATATTGCCGGGGTACTCGAAGTAGGGTACTTTACAAGAAGGGCAGACATTTACTACAAGGCCAAAAACGACGGCTCATTTGAAACGATATCGCTTCAGTAAAAGCTGATGATAGCTTTGGAATGTTTTTGCAATTTTTATTTTAGTATACATATATGCCTGCCAGCTTTGTAAGGATCAAGCATAGTGTATGCAAAACCACTAAGCCTAAGAGAGAGAAAAAAACATTCGAGACACTTTGGCTTTGTAAAGATATTTTAAAGGCATCGGTCAGCGATGCGGGGGGCTTCATTATTGGAATTCCAGCGTATAGCCTTGTTATCCTAGTTTAGGAAATTATCAACCCTCTTGTGAGATTGTTCTTATTGTCCTATGATCTGATAGGCTGTGTGTCGTGTATAAATGCGAAAGTCACATCATCCCAGTTGCAGTGCAAGTCGTAAGGCAACCGCCAGCCAGCCAGCCAGCACATATATACATTCTTTCTAAAAGACGTAGTAAGCTCTCAGATATAAGGTCGCCTCTATAGTTCATCTTCATTGCTATACGTGGTTATCAAAATACAAAGAAATAAGCTGTAGTGGAGAAGGAAGAAGACAGCGCTAAACTTCCTAATAAGTATTAGCAACTGGTCGTGGAATAAACTCTCCATGCCCAAGTGCTTCATTAGCTACTTGGCCGTCTTCCATGATGATGTTGCCTCTCACAATAGTCATGATAGGCCAGCCGCGCAGCTTCCAACCATCGTAAATAGTATAATCAGAGTACGACTGGAGCACGTCAGGCGTAACAGTCTTTTCAAGATCCAGGTCAACTATCGTCAAGTCTGCATCTGAGCCTGGCTGGATAGTGCCTTTTTTCGGATATATGCCAAATATCCTTGCTGTGTTGTAGCTGGTGACTTCGGCGATCCTCTCTATGTTGATTCTATCCTCATTTACGCCTTTGCTCAAGAGCACTGGCAGCATTGTAGCAATGCCAGGAAAGCCGGAAAGAGCTGACCAGATATCGCCTTGTCCCACTTTCATTTCAAGTCGATTGGCAACGTGGTCTGTACCAATTGTATCGACTATACCGTTTCGTAAGGCAGACCACATGCTTTGGAGATCGCTTTTCGAACGTATTGGCGGCGTCACCTTGCCTATCAAGTTTCCAAACTCAGTAGTATGTGTCAAATAGTGGGGGCAAGTTTCAATGTAGTAATTGGATTGGCCCTTCTCCCTCTCAGCAAGTATTGCGTCAATTGCAGCAGTTGAGCCGACATGTACAAAGTACAGGTTGGCACTACTACCACTCATTCTTCCAAGATCAGAGATCTTGGCAATGCTTTGCGCTTCAGAATGGGGGGGCCTACAATAAGACCATGCTTCAAGATGTGCCATTGCTTTTTCCTTCGCTTTGCGCATATGCTCAGAACAAACTACAGGATTTTCTGCATGTACTAATATTGTGGAATGCACATTTGCGCCCTCCTTTATGATTGAAGACATTAATTCGTCTGTCATGTTGACTAGTCCATCCCTTAATCCATACGTGTCTGGCTCCAGATCCATATGGATGCGATTGAGGTCAGCCCCTAGGTTCATGTAGACTTTCGCTGAATTAATGCCAAGCTCCTTAAGATAAGCAATATCCCTGACCTGATCCGGCCGGAGGATCGAGGCGTGGATAGAGTAATCGATATAATGATTGCCTTTACTTGCGTGCAATTGCTTGGTTATGTTGTTGTTACTGCTGCTATAGCCGTCAAAAAGCCTCAGCATCCTTATCATTGTGGTGACGCCACCTACAGCAGCCGATCTTGACTCTGTCCTTGCAGCTTCATTGATCGGAGTGTAGACACCATAATGCACGTGCGGATCGATTGCACCAGGCAGTACGTATTTTCCACGCGCATCTATTTTTCTTGAGGCAGAAACATCGTTAGCAGAATTAGCAAGTGACTTTATCTTGCCATCCTCAATCATTATATTTGTATCATCTATTATTCCCACTCTGGGAATGACGGCAGAAGCGTTTGTGATTAGGAGATCGCATGAGTTCTGCATCTAGCCCCTGATACATTGCCGAGCGCACCATAATATCTTATGCCTCAATCTGGATGTTTTATATTGGGATTTGTTAGGCTGGATAGCTACAAGGGGGCTGGTAGTTCAGGGGTAGTAATGCTCGCTTCGCAAGCGAGAGGTCGCGGGTTCAAATCCCGCCCAGTCCATTACGAGCGGAGTCAACGACAACGACTTTAACCACAATTTTAAACTCCTTCGTTAATAT
>JALYGW010000105.1 GCA_030776915.1 Thermoproteota archaeon | reverse complement strand
GTTTGCTACGACTCCTGATGTGGCCCTGCAGTCGGCAAATTCCGCTCTAAATACCCTGCGTGCAAGGTCGTTACATATTAGCTCTACTTGGTCGATGAAGATGCAGCCCGCATAGACACGCTCCCCCGGCCATCCCTCTGCGTAGCGATTGCCAAAGTCACACATAAGAGCCTCCCTTACTGCAGGGCTTGGGATATTCTCACTTGCTATAAGTGGGATCGATGTGTTAAACCATTTATGATGCTCATGCATCAGCCTCAAAATATCATCGTAAGCCTTTTTGGCGCTCATTTCAAGTTGATTGATCAAATTGGCTCTTTTAAGTTATCGATTTGAATATTGTAGATCTGCCTGCTTAGTTTTCGCGATCTCAGAATTGGCCTAGTGCATAGATATGATATATAGTGCATCTACCTCGTCTGTAAAAGATGGTGGTATATCCTTCAATTAGCCCGATTAGACACCCCTCCAAACATTGTGGCTATTTCTAGGTGAATGGTGTGACGATAAAAAATTACGAATTGTTCACCGATAAATAAAATCGGCGGATTGATCTCAAAGCCTGTGAGCTTTGAAATTTGCCAGAACTTTTTTGGTGTGCATCCTCCTAACAGAAGAAGCGAAATCGAGTCTGGCATTCATACAAAAACCAGTCAGTCAACCAATACCTCTTGTATATAACAGCATAATGTATTTGTTGGCTATTACAAGCAGTAAAAAGTAACAATCATAATTTTCTCTACGATATCTTGAGTAAGGCAGAGGGTTACAACTCCATCTTGCTGTGGCAGAAAGTTACATCATACTATGATTTTGAAAACCGTCAATGCCAGTATCTTCATCTCAGGAACATGTCATACTCTCAGGCAAGCCTGCTGACTGCAAATGCCGAACCAAATGTTACGATACTTCCTATAATCGTGACAAATCCTACAAGCGTCCAGTTGACATCTGGCAGCTGCAAGACAGGCAGGTTTGCTATGCTAAGAAAGTAGGTGCCAAAGGTCATCAAGAATATTCCAACAACTATTAGCCCAATTACTTTAAACATATACGCGTCAAAACTTTGCGATGGAACCATAAGACTGGGCAAGCTTGAAAGATTTGATAAAGTGAAATATCAAATCAACCTTCTATGTCAAAGCGATCGAAATGAAGCCAAAAGAGAGAGGGAAATGACTTCCACCTTGGAATCTGCGCTATATCTCTCTTTTGCTTACCTAGAAACTTGAGATGATCTCCTCCCAAGAGGAGGGGAAAGTGCTAGTAAAGCTTGTTGGATTAGCAAAGTATTATTTCTTTTCTTCCCCCTGGCTGCCCAAGCTAAATGATGAGTACTTGTAAAACAAGGTGGCAACCGACATACTTTTATGATACTTATTAGAAGTTATCTATCTAATCTTTAATAGTCTGCTACGTCATAAGAGATAGCGTGCGATACAGAAGCAGAACCGACATTATATCACAAATTCTTGAAGCCGCAAGTGGAGGAGCGACAAAAACTAAGATAATGTACAGAGCATTTCTGTCATATGCTCAATTAAAAGAATATCTCAATGTTCTCACTATCAATGGTCTACTTGACTTTAATTCCTCAGAACAGATTTTTAGAACAACTGAAAAAGGAGACAAATTTCTAAAACTATACAGTCAGATCGGAGAAATCGCACCGCCAGGTTTGGACGAATCCATTCCAGCAAGAAGAAAATAGAGAGACACACACACAAAAAAAGAAAAGACACGCGCTATGCCAGCCAATTCCTTTACTTGCTTGAACATAGTATTTCGGCAATTGTCCTAAGTGAAACCAGCGTTAACGGGACGACAATATCTCATATGTAGTTTCGTAAAGGCCTCAATCGGAGGATAACCTATGAATTCCTTTATCATGTTATCATCGTGTTACTATTTTCGTAGTCTTAGTTTTTCAATTTAGTTTAAGAAGAAGATCCTTTACTGTTGTCTGAAATCGGTATCGGCAGCCAGTGACCTCACTACTTCAGTCCAAGCAGTGCTGATGTTTGCCCTATTATAGCCACCGCCACCAAGCGCAATTATCCTGCCATTGCAATGCTTGTGGGCCAATCTGTGAATAGAGCCTGCAGCAAACATGTGTGCTTTTGAAGTATATTGCAAATGCGTTATTGGATCACCTGCAAGCCCATCTGCGCCACATTGCAGTATTATCAATTCCGGCTTTACATTATCGACAAAGTGTTCTATCTTACCAAATGCTTCTATGAACTCGTTGTCGCCAGCACCCGGCTCAAGCGGTATGTTAAGCTTGGTGCTTGCCGCTGCACCTTTGCCTATCTCACTTGCTGATCCGGTGCCTGGATAGAGGTAGCGGCCATCTTCGTGAATGTCTGCAAAGAACAGGAGTGGATCATCTTCAAATTCATAAAAGACTCCGTCTCCATGGTGCGCGTCAATATCAATGTACGCTATCCGCTTTATTCTATATTTTTCGCGTGCTGCCACGATTGCAATACCGATGTCGTTGAATATGCAAAAACCACCGGCAGAGTCGCGTCTTGCATGATGCAAGCCCCCAATGGGATTGAAGGTATGATCCACTCTTCTCTTCTCGCTATCTCTGCCCGTCATTACCATGTCAAGTGCAGCCAGTGTCGATCCAACGACATAGGTATTGCAACC
>JALYGW010000104.1 GCA_030776915.1 Thermoproteota archaeon | reverse complement strand
TGTTCACCTGCCTGCGCACGGTAGTTCATCCATTCCTGCAATGCCTTGAGCGCCTCAGGTGTAATATAGGAGTAATATTGCTCATTTTCACCTGCGTATACAGTTATTCTTGCAGCTACAGCCTGTTCATTTCTTATTATTGGCTTGATATGTCCCCATTTGAGATAGTCCCAAGCACCCAGGCGTATTCCTGACGAAGCCATCGTATAGACTATGGCCCTTATTCTTCTGTCAGGATATTCAACAAGTTTTCTTATTTCCTCTAGCATAAGTATTCTATCGTCAGCGTAGTGTCTCCCTCTTGGAAGCCCGCGCTTTACCTTTGACCAGGGAAGCAAGATATCATTTACTTCAGCGAATAATTTTACAGCTTTGTAATATCCTCTAACGGTAGAGCCGGTGATCTCTTTTTTATCACATCTGTATTTCTGATGTTGAAGAAATTTGATTACAGCGGCATACGCCCATTTGCTATTGCCCTTCTCCTCACTTTCTTTTACCTTTTCAATAAACTTTCTGCATCGCTCCTCCATTGTAGCACCTTCAATACCAATATAGACAAAAAATGAGCGCAGCCTTGTAGAATACCTCTCCCTAGTTACAGGGCTATTGATAGCAAATAAAAAGTCCTGATAAGGTTCAGTTGTAGGAATTTCAGTTTCCAATTTTTTATTGTCTCGCTACTCCTTTTATGGTTTTGAACCCTAATAAAGAACCGATATCGAAGTGGGCCCAAGGGGGTTTGAACCCCTGGCCGACCGGTTATGAGCCGGTCGCTCTGCCAGGCTGAGCTATGGGCCCAAACAGAAAAATTTGAAGAGTAAAAGTATGTATAAAGGTTTGGAGAATTATGAAGGAGCTGGCAGCTACTAGCAGTAAACGCGACCGCCTACGCCGTCTCCGCTCACATATTTTTCATGGACTGAATCAAGCAGATTGTTCTGCGCTTGAAGTGATTTGATAGCTGCATTAATGACAGCGTCATGTCTCTCTGATGGGATCCTCTGTAAGATCTCTCTCCATACTTGCGCGTGTCTCACGTCTGCTTCTTCGTGTATCTCAAAGTATTTTGTTGCGTCCTCGCTGTCCATACCATACAACTTTTTCAGTCCATCGATCTTGCTCCTGCTTATCTTTGGAAGCTCCATTTCATAGGCATACATTGCTGCTACTGCTTCTTCAAATGTAAGGCCGGCAAGTCCCATCAATTTGGCGACAGCTTCGTTAGTCTTTTCTGAGCCACCATAACTGATAAGATCGCTCCTTGAAACGCCAAGTGCAGTAGCAAACCTTACCCACAGCTCGACGTGCTCTGCCTCCTCGCAGGCATTATTAGTGATAATATCATTAGGATTGCCTGTCGCTTCGGCAATGCTTTCAACAAATTTTGGGACTATCTTGACCAGCTGAAAATATTCTTTTGAATAACCCTGAAGATGATCAATTGTTAGCTTGCCCTCTGACCACATTTTGTAGAAAGAGTGCTTGAGCAGGCTGCGCTTTTCGATTTCTGAGTGAATCCTCTGAACAACATTGTCCATATCAGTAATCTCATTTCTCTCTCCAATAGAAAAACCTTATGAAATCTAGCAAGAAAGGATTTTATGTGAAGGTTCTTACAAAGTTTGCGAATGCTCCGGTGGTGTAGTAGCCGTCTTCTCTCGATAGGGCTGCACAATCCGGTCAAGCATAGCGGCCTTTCGAGTCGCTGATCCCGGGTTCAAATCCCGGCCGGAGCATTTTTTTATATTTTCCTAGCTTTATTCCCTCTCATGGCTCACGACTGTACAGCCCTGCTATGCCTGATGGTGAAGTCAGAACGGTGACCTCCTATATACCGCTATTGCCGCGCTTCTCGAGAACTCTTGTAAATACTTGCCCTTAGCCCCGGTGGATGTCCCGCAAATACCTTTGGTTGAAGAACCCTTCAGCAATCTCTCTACCTCTACTGCCATTCTCTACCATGCATACAGGTAAGATTACCTTTATTATTGCTCGTATTTCTCCTTGTTACTGGAAAAACTGAACTCATTCTCCCGTAGTTTTTTCTGCTTTTATTACGATGCTAGTAATCTTCCTGCTATCCACTTGCTCTCCATCCATGTAAAGCTGCTCGCTCAGGACTTTGACATTTTGAAAGCCAGCCTTTTTGATACTGTCAAGATAATGTTCCTTCGTAAGCGCACCATCTAGGCAACTGCACCATTTCTCTACGCTAACTGAGCTTGGAGCGACCTCTGCGTCCGTAACCAAATCTGAAATGACCATTCTGCCGCCTTGCTTGAGAACCCTATAAACCTCCCTGAATGCGCTTACCTTGTCCATAGTAAGGTTAATAACACAGTTACTGATGACCAAGTCGGCGGTGCTATCGTTAACTGGAATTTTCCTTTCAATATCACCCTTTCTAAACTCCACATTCAAGTAGCCGTGGACTTTGGCATTCCTTCTTGCTTTTTCAAGCATCTCATCTGTCATATCTATTCCGATGACTCTCCCGCGTGCTCCAACCCGCTTGGCTGATAGGAAAACATCAATGCCGGCTCCAGAGCCCAAGTCAACGACTGATTCACCCTCCCTGATGCCAGCAAAGTTTAGTGGTGCTCCGCATCCGACGCCCAGAATAGATTCCTTGGGTATAGACTCTAAATCCGTTTCATTGTATCCAATCGCCTTGGTGACTTGATTGCGAGATGCTGTTGTCAATGAGCCTGCTGGTGTGCTTACGCAACCGCATTGGTTAGGCATGCAACAGGATTCAGAATTGTCACCTAATGCAATCTTGGCATATTGTTTTTTTATATCATCTTTTTTGATTTGTGATTCCATTTGCTTTATGTTTACCTAGGAAACTATTTAAGCTGTCAAGGATAAACAATAACAGTTAATTTGGAAATGGAAACTAAGAGTTATGGCAGAAAGTTTGAACTTCCGCTCTACAAAGGTAACTGCAGCCTTTTTGAAGGCTACGATCCCTCCTCGCTGATGTACGAAACTGCTAGACTCAGGAACTTGATTACAAAGAGAGGAACACTTGAAATTCTAATACCCCTATGCTGCTCGACCAGTCCAGTCAGGTATAAGAAGTTCCGGGAGACCCTCAAGGGGTTCAGCAGCAAGACACTTGCTTATAGATTACACGAGCTTGAAAAAAGCGGTATACTGGAGAGGCGTTCATATAACGAAATTCCTCCTCGGGTCGAATATCGCCTCACGCCTAAAGGTCAGGAATTGGTAGAGTCCATAATAAACTTGCTACAATGGATGAGAAAGTGGTCGACTGTAGCAACTAACTAACCTCAGCAGCTAACTTGCTCAACTATAAAAGCGCGCTACAGTCTTTCACGATTTTACTCAATTATAAAAAGATCAAGTTTAATACCTGATTACACAACAAGCGTATGAATACCAAGGATCAGGCGTGTACATATATGCTCGCAAAGTTATTTGAAGGACTCAGGAGTTCCCTCTTTGAAGAGGCTTGTGACTGGCATGACAGTCGAAGGAAATGGAAACCATTGTGGGATATGATAGGTTTATACTAGATACACTTACTCGGGGAGTTTCTTTTGAGCAATTGCTTTGGCTAAAGCATCCAATATTTTCTCCTTTGCATCCTTTTCTTTTTTTGAGGATTCTTTTCCTTCAACCATCTCTTTGAACTGGATGGCATTGACAACAGCCTTGCCGCCATAGTGGTTGTTGAAGTAAATTCGCAATCTCTTTGCTTCAGGGTCTTTTGTTATATTGTTGACCTTTTTGGTCCAAGGCTTCAGCTCTTCTTCTTCATAAAGATAGTTATACCAATACCCCTTGTTCCTGCCATGAAATCTAATAAACGAATGTTCTGCAGTCAATATGACGTCTGATAGATACCGCAGCTGTGGATCCGGCGAATCTGTCATTACAGCCGCAACATTATGATGTCTTAGCATTTCCCAAGGTCCCTCAGTCTGCCATGATGCATGGCGGAACTCCAGTGCATAATCGTAGCCTGATGGCATTCCATTGAGGAATTCTTCGACTTGCTTGAACTCATTAACTGAGAAGCTCGGTGGTAGCTGCAGCAGTATTGCTCCAAGTTTGTTTGCATTCTTTAGCGGAGAGATCTTTTCGAGGAACTCTTGAAGCGCTTCCAGTGCACCTTTTTTGACATCCATGAGCTTAGTATGTGTCACAGTCTCAGGCGCCTTGACAGAGAATTGAAATCCTGGTGGTGTAGCTTTTACCATGCCATAGAACGTTCCACTAGTCATCTTTGAGTAGAACTTCTGATAAAATGTAGCATCCAGCTCGGCTGAAGGGAAAAATTCAGAATAGTAACGCAAACGCTTAGTCTGAGCATCTGGATAGAAAGAGCCGACCCAACCCCCTTTTTCAACCGGATCGCCATAATTCCATCCAGAGCAACCTATGGATACTTGTGCCATGATATGATATAATAGGTGCAACTCAGATATTTTTGCTTGTCACTATACTCGATTCTTGAAAAATACATGAAGAAAGAAGGCAATTGTTATTATTGTGTTGTATCAAAATTCAAATGTCGGTCTATTAGGATAGAGATAGTTTTTGAAGATAGCTGCATGGACTGTTCTATTGACAACTATATCATATCTTCATCATATCGTCTTCTATATGACAAACGCCTTTCCAATCGGATCCAAGTTCAATTTAATAGAGCATCTTTTCTCCTACTCTACTTTAAAGAGCAGTAAATTAATATGGTCACCAGCTTGAAAATAGTCTCAGGGATAGAGCCAGTTCTTGAGCAGTAGGAGAAACATAGAAGCTAACCCTTTAACTGAGCTATTTGCTGTCTATTTGGCCAAAATCGAGGATGCATTAAAGCGCGAGGTTGATCTATATTCCTGGTCGGAGTTCCATGCTCCACTACGCTATGCCTGCGAGGGAGGTAAGCGCATCAGGCCCCTAATCCTTGTACTGTCGGCAGAATGCATCAAGTCTAAAAAGGTAGAACCTGACGCATACCTGGCTGCTTCTGCGATCGAGCTTTTACATACGGAGTCTATAATCCACGATGACATTATCGATGAGGAGAATCAGCGGCGCGGAAAGCCCTCATTTCACGTAAAATATGGCTACAACAGCAGCATACTTACTGCAGATTTTGTTCTTGGCGTCATACTAAACATCAGCTCAAAATTAAAAGATCCCCGCATCATCAACGAGCTATCAAATGCCGCAACCAAAATGACGGAAGGAGAAATGATGGAGATAAAGCTTGGTAAGGAAATGGATATCACCGAGGACGACTATATCAAGGTGATAGAATTCAAGACAGCTTCGCTCTTTGAAGCATCATCCAAGATTGGTGCAATAACTGGAGGCGGCGACGAAGATCAGATCCATACTATGACATCCTTTGGCAACCTGCTGGGGATCGCCTACCAGATACATGACGACCTTATTGACTGGAGTAACGAAAATCGGCTTTTTAACATGCTAGTCAGGAAAAATGGCACGCCAAAGGATTTTGTCGACCAGATGGACAAGCTGTATCACTCATATGCATCAAAGGCAAAGAATGAACTTCGCAAGATATCTACACAGAGCGAAGCCAAGCGCCACTTGGAGCACCTGACAGACCTTACGTCGGTCCAGTTCTAATAAAAAGACTACAAACATTGAACAATTTGTAGTATCTTTATACATGTTTGCTTGCAAGCGACAGAATTTTGCTTCAACAGACTATGAACTGATGATTTTGCATGATTTCTAATGATAGAAAGCGAATATCTCTGATATAGAATACTTTTGCTCTGCGAAGAGATATAACCGGCAGGCAAAACAATTAAACGCCAACATGCAGCTTCTCCATTTTGGTTGTCACTAAATGAAGCTGTCAGGCCACCCTGGATGATAAGGACACGATCTATGTATTTTGTAATACTTGTGGCCGTATTCGTTGTTTTTAGTGTAATAGTCGTTTCTGGCTTAACACGTGAAGCAGATGACGCGGCTAGTCGCTACTTCAAGTCAGTACATGACAGCAACCCTAGTATTGACATGGCAATGATGGTTATTACTTCACTAGGTGATGTAACAACACTGTTCATTCTTGGCATCGTACTAACGATAGTTCGGCGTACGAGGAAAGTTGGTATGATATTTCTTATTGCACTAGTCGTTATTGTAGTCTTAGTTATGTACATAAAGCCCCTGATTGGAAGGGAGATTCCACCTTATGGGTTTGAGCCAGCTTCAGAACTGCCTGAAAACTTTAGCCTTGAAAGCGATAGTCTTGCGCCTTTTGCTGCTGGATTTTCGTATCCCTCCGGTCACGCTTCGCGTGCCACTGCACTGGCCTTTATTGCAGGATATGCTATATATAACAAATCCAAAAAAATGGGCTATGCGATCTGGGCCTTTCCAGTCATTATTGGCATTACGCGCATCTATGTAATGCAGCATTACCCGACAGACATTATCGCTGGCTTCATGTTTGGAGGATTAGTGTCCGTGGTTCTGAGCAATGCCATGAAGCTTGATGAGCCATTCTTTCTATCTAGAATAAAAGGCAAGGAAGATAGAGCCTTCTAAGTTTTGATATTGCAATACAAGCTCACATATGAGGAAACTGATCATCCCCCGCGGCATTACCAACTATGCTGAAGTTTGCGCAACCCAATGTTGATCATGATAAATTGTATAAATGGGCATCGGAGCATGCGTGATTCAATTAGAAAAATAATACATAATAGGGGGTGATGCTATGAGTCCTGAGTATCATGTATCTAATATTATTATGTGATAATTTTTTAGAAATTGAGAAATTATTATGCTTTATGCTTCAATTGTGAGAAAGCTAGGTTTTCTTGGTTCTTTCTCTTGAGAGAGATCTCTTTTTGTCCTCCTCTATTACCTCTGCTTAATCTTTTGCATTTTCTAATAGCAAGATAGGGACACAGTTGTTGAGGATCTCACCAACTAAGAGAAGCTGTTCAGTTATAGAAATCTTTAATTCTGATCAGAATCCTAAAAATACCATTTAAGATGGACATATCTTCCGCTCTGATAATGAACATCGCTGGATCAGAGTGGATCATAATCATACTTTTTGGACTTATTCTACTCTTTGGTTCCAAAAAACTACCCCAGTTTTCACGCACAGTAGGCAAGGCTGTAGGAGAATACGAAAGAGCAAAGGAGAGGTTCCGTCATGAAATGGAACAAGCAATAGAGAATGCAAGAAGAGATAGCAAGTTTCCCAAGATAATGGGTCCAGTCGCCACAGAGAGAAAAAAGCTAGAGTCAATTGCCAGCTCACTAGGCATAGAGGGCCATGCTGGCCTTACAGACGAGGAGCTCCGTATCCTTATATCAAAGAGAATGACAAGCTGACAAACTGACCTACAGGATACCGGCTACAATTTATACACAAAACTTATAACATGAACTTTTCTAGAACAATGCATGCTAGAGACTGCAAAAGGCTCTATAGCGGCAATAAACCCCTTTGAAGTTGCCCTCAAACAGCTTGACGAAGCGGCCAAGCTTATAAAGTTAGACAAGGGTTTACAAGAGGTTTTAGCCAATCCAAAGCGCGTTCTTACAGTATCACTGCCAATAAGAATGGATAATGGAGAGATACAAGTTTTTACTGGATTTCGCTCGCAGCATAATGATGCACGGGGCCCGTACAAGGGAGGCATCCGCTATCACCCGCAGGTCACTATCGATGAGGTTAAGGCCCTGTCGATGTGGATGACTTGGAAGTGTGCCATTGCAAATATTCCGTACGGCGGAGGCAAAGGCGGCATCATATGTAACCCAAAGAAAATGTCGGAAGGCGAGCTAGAACGCCTTACAAGGCGTTACGCTTATGCTATTGCAGACATTATTGGTCCACACACAGACATTCCAGCTCCAGATGTTTACACTGGAGGCAAGGAAATGGCTTGGATAATGGACACATACTCTGCACTTAAGGGTAATTATGTTCAGCCCGAACTTATAACAGGCAAACCGATCGCAATTGGCGGATCACTTGGCAGAAATGAAGCTACAGGCAGAGGACTGGCATTCACAGTAAGAGAAGCTGCAAATAAGCTTAAGGTGGACATGAAAAACACCACAATGGCAGTGGAAGGCTTTGGAAATGCAGGCCAGTTTGCTTCGCAATTTGTAGAAAATCAAGGTGCCAAGTTGATCGCTGCTTCTGATTCCAGAGGAGGCATTTATAATAAGAATGGTATCAATGTAGCAGAGCTAAGAAAACACAAGGAAAAGACTGGCTCAGTTGTAGGGTTTTCCGGAGCTAATTCGATAAGCAATGAAGAACTGCTCGAAACAGAATGCACAATACTAATACCAGCTGCACTTGAAAATCAGATTACTGCCAAGAATGCTGGCAGAATTAAGGCTAAGATAGTGGCAGAGGCTGCTAACGGCCCAACCACACCTGAAGCAGACGAAGTACTCTACAACAACAAGATCATGGTGATTCCTGACATCCTTGCAAATGGTGGAGGTGTCACTGTGTCATACTTTGAGTGGCTGCAGAACCTTCGTAGGGACTATTGGACTGAAGATGAGGTCAATGAAAGACTGGATAGAAACATTACTAAAGCATTCCTTGATGTATATCATACATCTGAGAAATACGGTATTGACATGCGCAAGGCAAGCACGGTGCTAGCAGTCAATAGAGTTGTTGAAGCAATCAAGATAAGAGGGCTTTGGCCATGAGGACCAATAACGCTTGATTTATAATTTTGCGAGCTTGGTTACCTCTAAAAAAAAGAAATGCTAAATGCACGGGTTCTCTCCTTCTCCCTTGCTTTATGTCATAGTAGACGAAGATTATTGAAAATGAGGTAAAAGTAGTAACATAGTTCTAATGATTAATAGACAAGGTACTGTCCTATTCTTTTAATATTCAAAAATGCAGACATATAACGCCGCACTTAATATAACATCTTGATGATACCCTATGAATCCATTAACTGTGAAGGTTATAGAATGAATATATGCTTATTTGAACAAATGGTAACTCCTTAACCCGGAGGATTATAAGAGACTCATTTGTTCAAGATTTCAGTAGCACCTGACAAAGAAGTATTGATCTGTCAATAATGTATAAAGGACACACGGATAATTCAACGGCATAAACTATACTTCTTGTGCTAGTTTAGATTTTAGTAAGGCCCACTAAAAACAGCCCACATGATAGTTGCGATAGGATGTGTGTATTTATCATGTATATACATTTTCCCAAGTCAGTTCATTAAGTGCAGCAGCTATTTGGCTATATGGTCTTATAGAGCTCCAAAATATCATCACATGGTCTGCAGTCTTATTATCATGCCAATAAAGCTCTCCCGGAGAGCCACCGTCATCTATGCATATGGAGCTTTCCCTTTTATCATAAAATGAGCAGGATGCAAAATGGAAGCTATGTACTGACTCTATTTTCAATCCATGTAATGGAAATTGTTGTCTATAATATTCTAAATGACCTTGATGCAGCTGACCATTGTTGTCATATGGATTTGCAACTGGTCTTTGTGGCGAATAAAAGAACCCTGCAGTTATGTTAGACGATTGATCCACTGGTGTATCTGTAACCTTGATAGTAATTGGTTTAGTTTCTACCTTGTCCGTTCCATAAAGATATGCTTCCATTCTATATTCTCCAATAGGCAGGACTGTTGTTCCAGAATTAGATGGACCTCTGTTAAATTTAGGGTAACTAAGGAGGGGTGTCTGGAATGCAGTCTCATTGGTATGGGCATCAACCACCCTTACAATGTAATCATGTGGGACATCCCAAGGTGCGTCAGCCATATGAAATGCGATACCTGTTCCATTTGATACTGTCAAGTTTGTCGGAATGGCATAAGCATTCTTGTTTGTAATAAGTTTGTGAGACTCTTCAGGCCAGTTCTCATGAAACTCATTTGCCATATAAATTACAAAAGTTTTTACAGTCGGGGGCACTACGAATGCCTCTGTTTCATATACAATAGTTGAGTAATTGGGCAATATGGCCATCGTTGTATTAGCTGAAATTGCACCACTACTACTGCTACTATTATTATCATAGGACGATGACAGATTTGATATAGGAAATATTGCTAGTTCTTGAATTTCATACCCTAAACTGTCCGTAGCATAAGAAGGAGAAGGGGCTAATACTCCTATTTCTGCTAGATAGAAGACAAGGATAATAATAATAGTAGTAGTAATACTACCACTTAATAG
>JALYGW010000103.1 GCA_030776915.1 Thermoproteota archaeon | reverse complement strand
TTTGAGTGTTGTGACCTTGTCGACTTCAAGGTGAACTATGCTTGAAATGAAGGCTATCTCTTTTTTAATTATCCCTGGCTGATCATAAAGTTCTCCGGATACAAACACAGGCCTGCCCTCTTTTAGATGGCCAACCATTCTGTCTAACACTATTTCCATTCCTTCAACCGACTGCTCAATAACAGCTCTTGCAAGATCCAGTTTTTCCGGCGATGCATAAACTAAGGTCTCACGAAAGTCAAAGTTGCCAAGGTAGTTCTCATAAACAAGCGTATTTCCACTGTTGCCATTTTTCCTGACCACAAATTGAACAGGATTTAGTTGCCATTTGTGGTACAGGGTGTTGTTGAAAGAATTTAGTGCAAATATTTCAAGCGCACCTCTTTTGTTAACTGCAGCTGCTATCTGGGCAGGTTCGACAGTGCCATCCTTTGCATGTATCAAAATAAAAGAGCTCCATCCCGATGCAGATTTCGAAATGGAATAGACGTTCGAATCAGTTCCTATAAAAAGTGCACCTGCTGAGCCATCTTCAGCTGTAGCAATTGCTGCAATATCAGCAGCAGCTGTTGCTAGTTGACCTAGTTTCTCAGATTTGCCCCAAGTTTCGGTGGAAGACAATAGGTCCTTAACATAGACATCTCCAGAAGTAGCGATAAAGAATAGAACTATTGTTCCACTTTTTCCTGCAGCAGCAGATATCCTTTTGACAGAAATTGCGGACGCTCCAGAATCGGTTGTGACAACCTGCTTCCATCCATTTGTTTCAAACGGTGAGCTTTTGTAAAATACCCTGCCATCTTGAAGGAGTGCAAACAAGAAGATTTTTGCTTGGCTACCAAGAACAGCAGCAGCTGCTGCTAGCTGTTGTATTCCATTAGGAGCACTGAGATTCTCCCATGGTTGCCAGTTACCGTCAGCTCGAGTCTGCTTCTTGGTCCGGATAACAGATGAGCCATCTGTGACAAATACCTGCAATTTTCCATCAGTATTTCTTATCACTGCCAGAGATTTTGCATCCTCGCCTAGTTTGTCCCATCCGCTCCAATGAAGGTCGTGCTCTCTAAACCACCTATGATGTATTGAATTGTCCTCGCCGATGATAAAGACATCAGGATTGCCGTTTTGCTTTACTGCCACTGCCACTTCTTTTATAATGCCACTAAATTTGTGCCATTTACTCCAGGAGGAACCTTGGTATGAATTTATTCTAAGTGTAGCCACAGCATTGCTCTCATCATACATTATAGAGAGGTTTGAGTGCCCAGCTTCGGCAGTTATCAATTTGCCACCATCTCCTTTTTTGAAAATGGTTTCCTCATCTATCCATTCAAGACCTAATTTACCCCTCAGAAAGTCACGCAGCAGACTTTCATCATATTTGTTTCTTGGGTCCTGTGCGATCTGCTCCCATCTGAAGAGGTATCTTTCAACTGTCAGCCCAGTCGCCTTTGCATTAAGAGAAAATTCAGTCAGTGTTTTTTCGGTGGTACTAATTACTTGATAGACAGAATACAGATCAGGGTCAGATAGCACTAGCCAGCTTTCTTTGGCTATGCCAGCATACGTATTGTCAAGAAACAGCCGGCCTAGACCGTAGCTTTTGCCCTGCGAGTCTGTGTTAATATCAGTCCCCTTATCCCAATTGTATGTATAGATAGCTTCTACCTTTGTGCCATCGATCGTTGATCCATAGCGGTACGACGACGGCAGGCTGGACCACCGAGGAGCATTATTGCCAAATACGCTGCATTTTATCCGCAAAACAAGCACACCATCGTCATTACCATGACCCTTTTTTCCCCCGTCCTCCTCTTCCTGCTCTTTTCTTCTCTCAGAATTTATTGCGTGAACTATCTGGTCAACAGACCACGCTTCTAGCTCTGACTGCGCTTGAAGTTCCTTTTCTGTCCAGATCTTAGATAGGATATACCGCAGGTCTGCTTTTGTGAACCCGCTTTGATTGTCTATCGTAACGGCTGCATCAACACTAGTAGGGCGAGTTGTAGTCCTGTTATTGTTGTTCAAAGATATTGTTGTTTCAGATTTCTCTTTTCTTGTAGGCCGAATTATTTCTGGTCGTGTAGAAAATGCTGCGATTGTTTGCTGCGACTCGGCTTCTACTTTCGACCAATCAATAACTCTGAAGGCGACAGGTTTGCCATCAATGACAAATAAAATTCCATCGCCACTCTTTAGCCTTGTAGATGTACCTGCAAAAATCAACTTACCTTCTATAAGTGCTTTATACAGATCCTGATCCTTTGTCATCAGGGGCTTCATCTCATTCCAGGCCGACCTCGTTTGTATCTCCTCTACTGTTTCAAATGTTTGCGGCTTTTCATCTTGGCTTGATGGTATGCTCTGCACTTTTGTGCCAATTGAAACGATCGTTTTTTCTGGAGAGCCAGCTGTATTGTCCATTGTAAATGCAAGGTATGTGCCTGCCGCAACTCCTGGTTTGAGTTTGTAGCCTATTTCCCTTGCAAGTTCTAGAACAGACATCCTTTCAGAAGCGGTCCGAAGAAACCCTTCATTTGCTATGCGTTCTTGGTAGAATGTCAATACATCTAAAATTGTCGCCCACCCATCTATTAGCGCAATTGAAAGATCACTGCCATTGCGAGTAGTAAGCTTTGATAGGCTAGGTTTAGAGGCAATGAATGCAAGCATGTCAGACTTGAAGTGTGCATGCGTACCTATTCGATATGAAATGGTGGATAAGCCTGCAGGATTATGTATATTAATTGGCGTGTGCGATTTTGCACTTTTACATTCGCAATCGCACTCACAGGTTTCCATTCTCATTGCATGACTCCGCAGATCTGTATATTTATGAGACCGTACTCAGCAAAGTTGGGGTCATTGTCTAGCCGTAGTATCTCCAAGCTGTCGGCAGTTAATACGCCGTCGTCAAGCTCCCTTCCAGCAACCTTGCCCCACCGTTGAAATTTAGATATCGTAACGGACAACACACCTTCTACAGCCATTGCAGCCTCATAGATTCTGCTTAAATAAAGCGGCTGGCCAAAGGTAAAGTTGTCAGGATGAAAAAATCCGTTAGTACCGTCTTCTAAGGTCTTGTTGCTAAACGTTCTGATTAACGCGTATCTGACCTCTCCCTCGTAGTATCCCGCCTTGAGGCAGACCTCAATGGATATCAAGAGAGGAACAAATACAGGTTCATGTATTTCAATGTCATAGCCGGCTAGCCTATATGCATTGAGAAATTTTGTTACTCCAGCCTTAAATTCGCCATCTATTGGAAGGCCACCTTCACGGTCAATAGCCACAAACATGGTATACCAGCTTCCAGTCCACAGTCTTCTGGCTATTGCTTTTTGAATTTGCGGATAATTCTTTAATGCCTCCTGGTAATCAGTTTCTGTCACAGCTCTTTCTTGTTTGCGGAAGGCTTGCGGTGCATGATGGCGTATACTTTCAATGGTCTCAGCATCTTTTCCTCCTAAGGCTGGCAAAGGATTGCGGATCTCTTCAATGCCCCCTATAGGTACCTGGTCTTCTTTGAAGAAGATTCTCTTAATAGACTCAGCACCCACATTTCCCATTGTGCCCTTGCCAATTCTATAGGTGGCTTCAAAAGGTGCAAAGAAGCCCTGCTCAATATCCTCACTCCACGATTTCCTATTAGCATTACTGAAACGGATATAGGCTATTCCATCACCTTCCACTTCTACAACGAACTTGTCAGCGAAATCGCCGCTTGAGAGGAGATCTCGCAGAGGCTCCCATTGGAGCCCGTTCTGGTCTCGGAGCAGTATTGCAGGTTTGATATATTTCGAATCGTAGTTGAACGCAGAAAATGCAGATTGACTCGCAGGATTAAACTCGGGACCACAGTGGATGAGTGGTTTTTCTCTGAGTTTTGGATAGTACCGGCCAGCAACAACTAAGGGTTGAAGATTCTCTTCTTGAACTGTGTAGCCATGGTCAGTGAGGATCGTGTTGCCATATATCGTGCTGGCAGTCTTTCCACCCTTTGTAAGACACAATGCGAATGGCAGAGCGTCATCTTGATTCCATTCTATTTCAAGCAATTCTCTTCCAGTTAATCGATCCATGTTGACGGTAGCTGAGGTGAGCTGCACCGCAACGCAGCGTAATGGGTTGGGTGTAAGATCCGCAGATAACGTATTTTCTTCAAAGAGAAGTATATCGCCCGGGCGTAGGCTTGATGACACTACAACATGCTCATTTGACAATTCCTCTAGCACTTGAAACTCGAGGACACTGGCTTTGTTTATTGAAAGTGTAGCGCTGTTTCCAGACAATCGTATTGAAGCCTCATCATCGCCATGGGTAAATTTTATTAATTCATTTTCATCAGCTGTTTTGGAGACAGTAGCCGCACTCACCCAATCAAGTTTGAACATTCTTTTGAGATATTCCTTCAGATTTTCCTGATCATTACCAGGAATTTTCTCCCATACAAATGAAAAATCTATGAGATCTTTGCTGCCACCAAGATCAATGGTTGCCTTGGTACATCCGATAGGAAGCCAACAGTCAGACTCACCCCACGTATAGAATGACATCTTATTCTTGCTCTTATATATGAGAGCATCGTACATCGTTTCGAATACCTCTACGCCTCTAGCTATCTCCTCCTCTATGCTGCCCTGTGTTATCGTTTTATTGTTGTTGATGAGAACTGTTGCATCTCCATTGTTGCCATCTCCTGTCAAAAGCACAGTCCCTTTTGGCAAAGATATACTGTTTGAAGTACATTTGAAGCACACCCAAGCTCTTGCATTGCAGCCATCATGTACTAAATAGTCTAGCAGTCTTGCATGTCTCATGGCAGAGATACGCCTCCTACAAGTTCCTAAATAAGCCTCAGTCCCAACTGCGTCTTGGTAGTAGCTCAGATGATCTCCAACGTACGCCATCAGTTCAACCATCACCATACCAATGTCAGCTGGATTTCTTTCCTGCCAGTCAGGCATCAGCAAAGATAGCCGATCTAGGATCAGTTTGCGAAAGCTCGAGTAATCCTTTGCCATATATTCAATAGAAGACTCGTCTAGTTTTGGAAGAACAGGTTCGGGGCATGCACAATCAAATTTTGAGCATTCAATTTTGAAGGAAAACCTTACTTTTGAAAGTATGACATCAAAGTTCTGTGCAGGAATGTCTATCTGATCGGTTGAACTAACGATGCGCAGCTCATATTGGGAAAAATCTCCTTGGCTGCTTGCTCGCACGACTAAGACGCGATCAGGGTTCTTTGTCTTGTTTATCTCGCCAAGCTCTTCTTCAGATACTAGATCTTTGTGCTCTGCCTCAAAATTCTTGGCAGGATAAGCCCACGAGGCCTTTATGCCTTTTACCCTAACTCCGCCTTTAAAATGCACGTTGCTGCTCGATAGTGCCTTAACCTCCTTGAAGCAATGGATCATAACAAGCGGATTTTGAAACTTTTTGTCTGCGCTTTCAGTATCGAGGACGTAGATATAGTCTATGCCATTAATGGTTAGGTGATTCCGGATTGCGGACCTCCTTGTATCACTTCCACAAGTAACCTTCACAAAACTAAACCTCTTTTACAAACTCCGCCGTCAGCCGCTGTTGGTTATGTTTTATCACATACTGGACTAAAATGTTAAGGGTCGAGTCCTTATTGGTCA
>JALYGW010000102.1 GCA_030776915.1 Thermoproteota archaeon | reverse complement strand
CCTTGGAGGGTTTCTAGGTTTAGTCGGATACCTTGTAATTGTCTGTCACCACGTCCACTGAGCACAGTGTATATATAAATAATAATAGAGTGAAAGACCATGATCAAGATAGGGCTGATTGGTAAGACAAACACAGGCAAAACGACATTCTTCAATTCTGCCACGCTGCTGTCTGCAGACATATCTAATTACCCATTCACTACAAAGAAGCCTGCAGTGGGCAACGCTCATGCAATAACACATTGTGTTCACAAGGAGTTCAACCTGCGGGATAATCCCAAGAACTCTGGTTGTATAGATGGCTGGCGCTTTATTCCAGTTGAGCTTGTCGACCTGCCTGGCCTGATCAAGGGTGCATGGGAAGGCAAGGGACTTGGCAACCAATTCCTCACGATAGCAGCACAATCAGACGCTTTGCTGCATATCGTTGACGCATCAGGCAGCATTGACGCATCAGGCAAGATCGCGGAGCCTGGCACAGGTGACCCAGTTGCAGATGTTGCGGACATTGAGGAGGAGCTTGTCATGTGGTATCTAAAGTTGCTTGAGGCAAGTAGGGAGAAGATATCACGCGCTATTGGCTCAGGTATGAACACTGTTGCTGCCATAACAGAGGTTTTCCGGAGTATTGGGGTAAAAGAAGATCATGTTAAGCTTGCTCTTGCACAGAACAATCTGACTGAGACTATATTTGACAACTTTGGAATACATGAGAGCAAGGACTTTTGCTGGAGCCTGCGCGAGATTTCCAAGCCTACGCTGATAGTTGCAAACAAAGTCGACCTTCCTACAGCGACGGAAAACTTTAAGCGTCTGCGCGAAGAATACCGTGACGTTATAATAATACCTGCAAGTGCTGATGCTGAACTTACACTCCGGCGTGCAGAAAGCAAGGGGATCATTAGATATATTCCTGGAGACGAACGGTTTGAAATAAACGATCAGACAAAGCTCAATGACAAGCAAAAATGGGCACTTAACTTCATACGGAAGGATATCCTAGGCGAATATATGCGCACCGGCGTGCAGTTTGCAATTAATGTGGCCGTATTCAAATTGCTAAAGATGAATGCTGTATACCCGGTGGCTGACATCCAAAAATTCTCAGACAAGCATGGGAATGTACTGCCAGATGTATACCTCATGAGATCAGGATCTACTGTTGAGGATCTGGCAAAGGAGATCCATACCGAGCTGGCAAAGGGCGTAATATACGCTCTTGATGGCAGGGATGGCATCAGGTTGCCTGTGAACTATCAGTTAAAGGACCGTGACGTATTGTCTATAGTATCGGCAAGGACAAAGAAAAAGTGATTGATTGACTTGACATCAACAGAGCTGATGCAGGAAATACAAAATTTATTGCGTCAAGATCCTTCAAAGATGTACTCAAGGGAAGAGATCCTGAATTTACTTGCGCCAAAAAAGCGGGACTATGAAATTGAACGGTTGCTGGCGGAGCTTGAAGTTACTAGTTCACTTAGAGAAGGCAAATCTGATGTCTACTCAATGTGTCGAGGCGGCACTGTCTATTACAAATGGAACGTTAACACAACAAGTAACAAGTAGTTAGTCTTCTTCCTGTGGGAAGACTGCTATGCTTTTTAGAGTAAAATAGATTGATAGGTATCTTATGCCTTTTTCTGTGGTCCGGTAGGCCAAATGTCTCTTCTCTTCGTCAGCCAGTTGCACTACTAGCTTTTTTGTAATAAGAACTTCAAGATACTGTCTAAACTGTCCACTGGTAAGGTTAGCTCGAGTAAGTAGCTTTGTCTTCGTTATCCCACCGTTAGCAGACTCTAGAATAATGGCTATGATATCAGGTCTGCTACGATTTCTCACATAATAAAGAAATATCTAGACGATATAAATTATGATTGAAGCAACTTAGCAGACAAGATGATAGAATAAATTTGATTACTATATTATACTTGCTTATGCGCACTAATGCCAAATGCAGTCAGAAGAACACCTCCTCTCCTTGCTCAGATTGCAAAAGGGATACATATCAGGGAAAATCCTAGCAAAGGAGACAGGCATTTCAACAAGCGGAATCTCAAAGCGGATAAAGATCCTACGCAAGTACGGTTATGATATTGAGTCTAGGCACAGGATGGGTTACAGACTTGCCGGTGAGACGAACCTTCCTCTCCCATGGGAGCTTATAAAGGTGCTCGACACTTTATTTGTAGGTAAGGATAAAATAGTCTACCGACTGACTACGCATTCAACTCAGAACCTTGCAATTTTGCTTGCTGAGAAAAATCCCAGTTCCGATGGTATAGTGATTATTGCAGGGCAGCAAAAGAGCGGACGTGGCAGGCAAAACCGGAAGTGGCTATCGCCCAATGGAGGCATATGGCTATCAGTTGTCCTAAGACCAAGAATTCCCACTTCCAAGATCACGCTCCTTCCATTTGCTGCCGCGCTCGCAGTATGTGATGCAATCAAAAAAACTACACAACTTGATGCCAAATTAAGATGGCCAAATGATGTTACAATATCTGGTAAAAAGGTAGCTGGCATTCTCATTGACATAAGCATGGAGGCGGAACGGATCAACTACGCTGTCATTGGGATTGGAATAAATGCAAATGTTGACTCGTCGGCGATCTCTTCACATCTTGAAAAGAGCGTCAAGGTCACTTCATTAAGTGACGAACTCGGCCATAAGATGAGCATACTTGGCTTGACAAAGGTGATACTTGAGAGACTTGAGTATTATTATATGGAGCTTAAGCGCTGCGCTCCTCATACAATCATAGAGGAGTGGAAGAAAAACTCTGATATATTACATCACAAGGTTGCAGTGATGCGGAACAATAGAACCGTTCAAGGCATAGCTGCAGATATAAAGGATGATGGATCGCTTTTGGTCAGAACTGACAGCTGTGACATTATCAATGTAGCAGCAAGCGACATACATGTCAGATACTAGCGGTGTCTCAAGAATCCACTTTGCGTCAATCATTGATGTATATATGCCACCGCTGCAAACTGTCAAAAAACTAGCTTGGCACGATTCTTTTTCTTATAGCAATAATATTTTGGAGCCATTGTCAGTTGTCCGACTGCTGCTGTCTTTGAAACTCTTTTTTGCATTTCTTAGATTTTGGAGTTGACTTTTCTTTCTTTTGTGGAGTTGAGAAACGAGTGCTATATGTGGATCCTCCTCTAGTATAAGCGGTATTGATCGACGGTAGAAAGAGAGGAGCGGCGACGACTGATATTGCTACTGGTGCTAAAATATGAGAGAGTATCCTACTTTAATTCAGGACATACGACAGCAATATCGTTTACATTGGTGCCAGTTAAACTAGTGAAGATGAGTGAATTCAATTTTTTGAACGCGTGATAACTATCGTGCATGTTGAGATATTTCTGGAGGTCCATCTTTTTTGCAAGCATTATTGTCTTTGGCGATACGAGTGCGCCAGCCGCATCAGAGTTGCCGTCTATCCCATCCGTTCCTATGCATCCTATTGCAACATCGTGTCGATCAAGCTCAGCCAAACATGAAAGTGCCGCTTCCTGGTTCCTCCCTCCAAGACCGTTTTTACCACCCTCTAGCTTGACAGTTGTCTCGCCTCCGGCCACTATTGCAAGACGCTTGCATCCAAGGCCTAATGCACGCCGTGCCAGAAATGCTCCAAATTCTTTAGCCTCGCCATCAAATTCTGATCCAAGATTTACTGCTTGCATGCCGCGCTTTTTGAGGTAGCCTGCTGCTGCTTTGCACGCGATAGCATTGTTTCCAATAAGCACGTTGTGGATGCGAGAAAACAGCTCATCTTGTGGCTTGAGTGTTTCCTCGATCTTGCCCTTGGCGCCTTTGGCAATATATTGGATAGCAGCAACGGGACTTTCTATGCGGTATTTTCTCAAAATATTCAAGGCATCCACAAAAGTCGAGCTATCAGGACAGGTAGGGCCTGAAGCAATCAATCCAAGGTCATCTCCTATTACGTCAGAGAGGATCAGCGACAGCAGGACACATGATTCGTTCACATGTCGCAGGAGCTGGCCTCCCTTGACAGCTGACAGGTGCTTTCGCACAGCATTTATCTCGTGAATTGATGCTCCAGAGCGAAGGAGCGAGCTTGTGATTTTTTGCTTGTCAGCCAAAGAGATGCCTGATGCAGGCAGGGGCATTAGTGCCGAGCCACCACCTGAGATTAGGAAAATCACAAGATCATTCTGATCAGCCTTTCTCAAAATCGAGAGAATATTTCTTGTGCCCTTTATCCCTGCCTTGTCAGGGATCGGATGCGAGGCCTCAGTCACTAAAACTCTGTTGATCTCCTTGGCTTTGGTCCCATAGGGAACAGTAATCGCACCAGCAGCAACCTTGCTATCCAAGACAGAACAGACCGCATAGGCCATGCCCAGTGTTGCCTTACCGGCACCGACAATGTATACGCGGTCAAACTCTGCTAGCTTTGCGACATTCCCGTAAATGTCACGTACTGTCAGTTTGCTATTGCTGAATTTTACAGCATGCTTTATGAGCGGAGCAGGCCTTACACTGTCAATTGCAACCTCAAGTGTAGAAAGAATTAGCCTCGAAGACTTACTCTTATGAAATCTCTCCAATTTGTGACGATTTACAATCAATCAATCAATCATTAGTTACTGTTTACAGCACCTAATAATTTCTTTTCATAACGCCGATTTCTTTATTGTATACAGGCAGAAGTCGCATTCTTGGCAGACATAATGCAGGCTGTCAAAGTCAGAATAAAGCATCATGCTATCATGACAGCGGGGACATTCTATCTCTTGTTCTAAGAACGGAACTGTATTTTCTTGCCCTTCCTTGGCTCTCATGCTTGCTGGCATTACCTTTTCTGTTTCAAGCGTCGGTTCTACCATGAAAGGAAGTAAACAGACACTTCTTTTTAAGACGTGCAACACCTTCAAGAGAGGGAGAGGGTGTCCCTATTCATCTAGGATCATATAAAAAATGCGTAAAAGCCTTACAAACTCTAAAGCGCTCTAGTCGGCATAGATTAAGGCTTAATTCACCTATCCCTCTATGCTTTGATTTTTGTGGATGCCACTGGTGAATTTTGGCCGTTTTTATATGATAGAGTTTGGTCCACGGCAATAATTGTATTCTTTTATTCTTTCTTCAAGTTCAGGAGTTAGATTATACTTCGATTATGAAAAAGGACACAACATGATTCTCAAAAATTGTATACTCTTCCCCCATCAGGTGCTAAAAGCATAAATTATCTAAAAATTGAACAGAATCTCGTTAATGTTTACACTATATACGCCACAGACTGCTGATAAGGCATTGCAGGAGGTCAGGCGGTTATTTGAAAATATCATAATGCAAAAGAATCATGTTGTCGCCTTGCAAGAGGAGATTCAAACAATAATCGACTCGGGCAGTCCTTTTGAAGGTTTTATAAACAAAAAACAAGAGCTTAACACCGCTGTCACAAATCTGTACAGGGC
>JALYGW010000101.1 GCA_030776915.1 Thermoproteota archaeon | reverse complement strand
GCCTACTGCCGTTGTCGAAACAGCCAACGCAAGCGCAAGCTCGCCGTATTTAGATATCCTTGTCACAAGCAGCAGCAGAAGAAGAAGAGTAGCAAAACGCGATATGCCAAAAAAGAAGAACATGATCTCAATGTCTTCAGTTGTAAGTGACGCGTCGCTCATGTACGCTGGGTATACTGCAAGCACTACTCCAAAGGTGATCGCGTAGTAAAGTATCACTCCAGCAAGCCTAGGATGATTGACAATTTCCTTGACTACTTCGACAGAGCTTGCTCGAACCACTTCTAGATCTTTTTGGACAGCCGGCCAGCCGTAGGAACGCAAAAGTACTGATGGCACAATTGCTACTGCCATAGTGGCAGCAGCAAGCTGGAACAGAGCATAATAGTCAAATGCGTTTAGAATTAGTTTCCCAATGAGGGGTCCAACCATAAAGCCTAAAATCCAGGCTGCAATGAATACAGAAATATTCTTGACTCGCCTGTGTGGAGCTGATGAATTGATAGATATCAGAACCTCAGAAGAAGGCCAGAACAGAGCATGAGCAACTCCTGCAAGAGCCCTGTAAAGCATTATTTCTAGTGTTGAATGGACAGTAGAAAGAATGAAAATTGAAAATACATTAAGTAGGATGCCAGAGAGAAGAACATAGGACTTGTTGAGCCTGTCCAGCAAGATGCCTACGAAGAAGGGAGCGAACATATAGGGAAGAAAGTTTACCGTACCGATTATGCCCACTTGCGAATAGTCGGCTGCAAGCTGCTCTCTGGCAAATACTGGTACTATAGGCGAGTGCATCCCGTATGAAGTGCCAACAATGGCAGAGCAAATTGCAACAAGTACTACAGCGTGATTCATTGCAACCCTACACTATTACTTGTATGCGGCTATAATGACTGCGCCACCCATCATGCCCCTATCAAACTGTACATGAGAAAATTTTTCCTTTAGCATGTACTCAAGCTCTGAATTCTTGGGCCAGCGTACATAGGTACCATAAAGCGTTTTAAATTTTAGTCCTGAATTGCCGGCGGCCAGGTAAGCGAATATTCCAAGAAAATATTTTAAGTATACAGAAACCATTACTCTTAATATACGGTTGTCTGGCTTGCCGAGGTCGATTATTACAAGCCGGCCGCCAGTCTTTAGGACCCTGTGCATCTCCGCAATGGCCTGTTGAAGGTGTATTGAATCGCGAAGAGAATATCCACAGAGCACAGCATCAAATATGCCCTCACGGAAGGGCATGTACTCGAAAACACCGGAATAAAGCACTGCCTGCGAACCAAGCAAGTAATTCTTGACATTGGCAAGCATCTCAAGCAGCGGGTCGTACATTACAACCTTTGCGTCACCGCGAGCTTCTACAAGTGCTAATCGTGACATGTTGCCGTAGCCAGAGCCGGCATCAAGTATGATATTGCCCGGCACGACGCGGCCTCTAATGCCTTTTAGCCTGTACTTTTCGTCTTTACCGAGCGAGATCACCCTGTTGACCTTATCATAAACTGGGATGACTGCGCGCAATACCTCTATCACCTCAGTCCAGTAGCGGCTTCCAAGACCGTACAACGAGCTGATAATTTCTATCATCACGCCATTATTATAGCTAGTTTTCATCCTCTCTAGTACTGTTTTCCTTCTGCCTCTTCAATTTCATAATCGAAGCAGGTAAGCTCTCTTTCATACTGACATCGTGATATCTCGCGTAATGGATTGCAGATCACTTAAGCATTACCTTGATACACTCTCACAGGTTTCAGAAAAGTACAGAAAAATAATTATCTTGCTTCAGCTTATGCGCCTGCTGCTTGACAAACTATCGCTGTCCAAAATGCAGCTCTCTGCATTCAGTTGGAGTTGACAAGATATTTGATGGGCGGATGATATTTCGATGTTCAAAATGCAATATTTGCGCAATAGTACCCATGGCTGGCAGTACCGACGAGGCTTATCTTGAGTTTCTCGATCGCTGTGAAAGTGGCACAGGAATTGCATATGCCGACGACCTCAAACTCCTAATGCAGCAGGAAAAGATAATCCGGCCTTCGGCGGAAATAGATGCTCTAATGGCTGCGTCTAAAGCCAATGGTGACCCACTTCTTGAGCAGACGCTGCGCTCCCAACAGGACTATATCGTTGACTTTCAGGCAATAGAGGAGCCTCCACCGGAGCTTGGGTCTCGGATTGATGATGTGCCAGTAGACGGAGCCATAATAGAGGTCTTGAAAGCAAAAAAGATTAACCACCTTTACAAATTTCAAGAGGAAGCGATCAAGAAAGTCCTTGAGGGAAAAGATGTAGTGATCACCGCACCCACCGCATCCGGTAAAACGGAGGCTTTTTGCATCCCACTGCTGCAAGAAGTTGCAGCAAAACAACTATTGCGCTTTGGCTCACTTCGCAGTGGCGAAGGTACAGTATCTGCAATTTTTGTTTATCCAACAAAGGCGCTATCACGTGATCAATTGCCCAAAATAGAAGAGCTGGCAAAGCCACTTAGTCTGAGGGTAGCAGTCCTCGACGGCGACACATCGGAAAAGGAGCGCAGAGCCGTAATAGAGTCCCCACCCGATGTCATTATCACCAATTTTGACGTGCTGCACTACCACATGATGCATAAAACGAAATTCTCACGCATACTCAGGACTGCCAAGTTTCTGGTAGCCGATGAGGCACACGTATACACGGGCGTCTTTGGAGCTAATGTACATCACATCATCGCAAGACTTGAGAGGCTGACAGAAAGCAGACTCCAGATCGTTGCTGCATCGGCTACATTGCTAAATGCTGCTGAATTTTGCAAGACGCTTTTTGGCAGGCAAATGCAAGTGATCAACGGTAGGGGCAGGCGAGGCAGGATAAACCTTGCGATAATATTTCCTTCACTTAGATCTTACAGATCATTGATGCTGGATCTACTTAGACAGACCACAAAGGGAAAGCATAAGACTATTGTGTTTGCCAGCTCGCATCTTAGCTCCGAGCTGATCGCCTTCTATGGAGCGCGGCAGGGAATTAACATCAGAGTACATCGTGCGGGCCTAACTTCAGATCTCAGGAAAGAAATAGAGCAAGAGTTCAAGGCGGGGCAGCTCATGGC
>JALYGW010000100.1 GCA_030776915.1 Thermoproteota archaeon | reverse complement strand
GGATGGAAGACCAGTAGGCTAGTTGACAGGATAGCAGACATAGATTTTGTTGTTACTGACAATGAGATTGAGGCATTCCTTCTTGAGTCCAATCTCATCAAGCGCTACAGACCAGTCTTCAACATTGAGTTGAAGGATCAGCAACGCTATACTTATCTAAAAATAACAGACGAGGCATTTCCTCGTCTCCTTGTCGCAAGACGAAATAGGGCAGGAGAATTCACCGGACCAAAAGGCAGAATCTACGGGCCATTTGTGCGAGGCAGTTCTAAATACTTGACAGTTGGACTATTGCGAAAATTATTCAAGATAAGAGTATGCAATAGACTGCCCAAGATACCCTGTCTCCAGTACTTTATCAAGAATTGCGATGCTCCATGCATAGCTAATGTAATGCGGGAGCAATATATGATGAATGTAGTAGTATTGCAAGACATACTTGAAGGTAAGAGCAGTATCGACAGGTTTGCTGAGGAAATGCATGCAGAGATGAAGCGTGCATCTGGGCTTGGCGACTATGAAAGGGCAAAAGAGATCCGTGATACTCTGTATAGGCTGAATAATTTGCGCATTAAGCAAAAGATGGAAAAGGCTGTCAATCGTAACCATGATGAAGAGTACGTTAGTATTTTAAAGGATACCAAAAAGGGTGTGGCCCATATAATGGCACTCCGCAGGACGCGTGGTGTCATAAGCGATCGGAAAAAGTTCGAATTTGATCTAGTAGGTGATAACTCGCTTTCCTCATTTCTTTTACAATATTACTCTTCAGTCCCAATAATCCCAAGGTTTGTCTATGTCAATGAAGACCTTGAGGATAAGCAGGTGTTAGAGATGTCACTTGAAAAAATATCAGGGCACAAGGTGAGCATCTTTAATGTCGAAAAGACGCTGACAAAGGATAAGCGGCAGCTTATGGACCTTATCATGCGCAACCTTTCAATGTACATTGAAAGGGGCTATGATCCAGCAGTGATAGAGCTTAAAAATGCCTTAAAGCTTACTTCCATGCCTGAGGTCATTGATTGCTTTGACGTATCAAATCTTGGAACCTCAATTGCTGTTGGGTCATGTGTTCGATTTATCAACGGCAAGCCCAGCAAGAGCTACTACAAGAGATTCAACATTACAACAGTAGTGGGGCAGAACGACTTTGCAATGATAGGTGAGCTTGTTCGTCGGCGCTATTCGTCTGCAAGCGAAAAGATTCCCGATCTTATACTGATAGATGGTGGGCGCGGCCAGCTTGGAGCTGCTATCATGTCACTTCGAAGCTTGGGCATCTCAGATGTCCCCTGCATCAGTCTTGCAAAGGAAAATGAAGAGATCTATGTGGTGGGTTCCAAAGATCCAGTTGTGCTACCTAAGAATAACGCAGGACTCAAAATGCTGCAGCATGCCCGAGACGAAGCCCACAGGTTCAGCCTTGCCTATAATATCAAGCTGCGAAAGTTGCGCTAATCATTTCTATGTAGAAGATATTACACTGTTGTGTCTGTAATAATTTCTCATCATGGATATAAAGAAAAAAGAAGATTAGTTAACTAATTTTTTGTGTGTGTATGTGTATTTTTTGTTTTTTGTCTTAACTGATTGTAGTCAGTGGTCTCTCTTCCTTCTTTTCAAAAGTCTCAATGTCTTTGGCCTTAGCTTTTGCGCTGACTGTCTCCTTTTCTTTTATTTCTTCGTGCGTCCAGTCACACATAGTACTCGACTACGCGCATTATGATAGATAAGAATACCATGCTAAATACAATCATTATCTAGTAAGATCTTCTAGTACATAATCCTACAGCAATTTATTATCTTAGTAAGGCTGGCTCGCTGAAAAAGCATATCCGTCACATCCCACAATGAGAAATATCCTATATCCTTTGCTTAAGAATAAAGTATCACTATCATTAAGTATTATCTAGGTCACCCTTGCAATATAAGATGAATTAATGACAATTTGTAAACAAAATCTTGCATGATCTCCCATCAAGTTATTATTAATATTTCACGTAGAAAAATTTTTTAGGTTGGTATAACACATGATAATATGGCCGAAAACAGAAAGAAAGTTTTGCTTAACTTTGAGCTTAAGTGCAGCGATCAGGGGCAGAAGCGTATCATTAAGGCCATGGCAGACTTCAACCCGGAGCTTCCAAATAGTCTTGTTACAAATTACTCAGCGGAGTATGATGAAAGCGAGTCTGTAAATATAATTCAGCAACTATCTGATGGAGGGATTCAGGTGGCAAAGACTGGTAAGGCCTTTGAATTGCAACTGGAAGCAGACAATTTCGAATTTACATTGAATATTAAACCGAAGTACCAGCGCCATTGGGGCCAATCCTTTGTTGAAAAAATTGAAAGTGCAAGGAAAAAGATGGGTTATGGAATAGCAACTGGAAGCGATGTCGGCTAGATTAAAGCATGGCTGAAGAATATTTATGATCGCTTACGATTTTGAGCATCACGCTAAGCAATAAAACATACAATATGGAGTTTTTTGACGTTCAATGCATATGCTCTTATCTCTAACAGCGCTAGGCTTTTTGCAGGTATATGACATATACATTCAAGTAGTACGTTCCGAACTAATTCTAGACACTTTCTTGTGCTCCAGAAATATCAACTGCCATTAGCTTAAAAGGCTTAATTTTGCAGTTAGAAATAGCAAACTGGTGGCAAACACAGGCAGCCGACATCGGCTTTGAATGCCATTATAATGTAGCAAGATTTTATTGAATTGAATTTATCAAAATATATAATTATTGTATAAGAGGCTATTACGTGTCTTTCTTAGAAAGCAGAAACATAAATTAAAAAAATAGAAGGCGGAAAAAAGTCGCCTATATTTTTGCACACTATTGGAAGCCTGAGCTCACGACTCCATACAGCGTGTCAAGCCTGTTGGCTGCAGAGTAGCGTTGATCACCACGAAAGTCAATTTCGACGTTGGTTGGAGTCAGCTCCTCGCCTCCTCTTACGATTACGTGTACCCTTTCATCATTGGAATACATATCACCATTGAGCAACAGGTCGGCAGTTCCTGAAACGATGTAGTTGTTGAGCCCAATGGGCCTTGCTACCCTCGGCTTGAGGTCCACTATCTGGAACGTATCGTGGTCTCTGCTCCTCTGTGACTCCAGGTCTACGTTTTCGTTAGAGTCTTCCCTTGCTGACATGAAGAAAGCAGAGAGAGTCGCGCTGATAGGCTCCTCGTCGCTTACCCTGAGTGCAAACGTTCCGGACATCACAAATGGTCCTTCAGGGCGCGTCTCATTTGACGTTATAGTGAATATGTTCCCCTCGAGATCTAGCGGCGCTTGTATGTTGAACTGCGCTTCATCTACTGTAGTAGCTCTATTGTATTCTGCTGTCACCACAATGTTATGGTCTTCGCCGTCATCAGGTATGGTCACAAGACCCACTCCACCAAACGGAGTTTGGATCCACGTACCAGGAGATGCGCTTAGGAACTCAAGATCTTCAAAGTTTGAGAAGAATATAGGATAGGTCCCTGGAGGCAGATCATCAACTCTAAGTTCTGTGAAACCCTGCTCTATCTTTTCTGCGGGTTCTGCATCGTAGACCGTTACAAACATACCCTGTATTAGATTCCCTTGGGTGTCTTGTGCACTAAGTGTGATTGAATTGTCTGTAATTCTTGGAGGTGGAGGAGGTGTCGGCCGCTCGCTATATATTGCAGTCACCGTGGTATTCCTGCCTTCTCTGATCGTTATCAACCCAGAGCCACCGTCAGGTGTATCTATCCATCTTCCTGGCTCTGCTGACTCAAATTCAAAGCGCCCAAAGTCAGAGTAGAATATAGAGTAAGTGCCTTCTTGAAGCTCTATATCCATAGGAGTCCTACCGCGTTCTACTACCTCACCGCTGCTTGCATCAAATACAGTGGCTGGTGCATTGGGTAGAGCCTCCCCATTGTCTGTTGCAGACACTGCAGTTAAGCGAAGGGTTGAAGGTCCTTCAGTCCTCTCGTCCAATTGTATTATATTGACGTTTTGGATGATGTTGGTCTGCTCGGTTCTGACGACTACTTGGGCACTGCCTGCAGCCACCGTGGTCGGCACTATGACTACTGTGTTAAATGACCCTTCTACATTTGTTATTACGTTTGTTATTTGGACGTTGTTTATGAATATCTGGATTGGTGTGTCTGGCTGGAAGCCCTCACCGCTGATTGCAAGCGGCGAGCCAGGTTCCGCGCTTGTTTCATCTAGCTGAACTGTTGGCTCTTCTTCTCCGGCTGTGTCAGTTTGATTGTTTTGTGTCTGGTTCTGTACCGTAGTTGTTGTTGCTTCTCCTCCTTCTTCTGCTAGTTCTTCGACAGTGATTTCTAAATTGTCAGATACTTCCTGTCCAGTTTCATCTGTAACAGCAACAACGACGTTATAGGTGCCAGCTTCCTCAAATGTGTGCAAAAC
>JALYGW010000099.1 GCA_030776915.1 Thermoproteota archaeon | reverse complement strand
CAGGCAGTGGCGTTGGTGGGCCTATGGCTTGTTACCACCGGCTTCGGGCAGGGCGACTCTATTGCGGCAATTGTACTTGGTAGCTTCCTTTCCTACCTTAGCGTAAGGTTTGCTTACCAAAACGCAATGGAGCTAACAGATGTAATATCTCCTCGCCTTGTCGGAAGAGTACAGCAGGCAGCAAATGAAACTGAAGGTGTGTTACGGTCGGACGATATCAAAATGCGTCGAGTCGGAAACGAGATCTTTGCGGAAGCCACAATAGCACTCCCTGCAGAAATAAGCTTTGAAAACGCACATGATATAAGCGCAAAAGTTGAAAACAATATTGCCAAGAGTCTCTCTGACGCTGGGATGCATGTCAAGCCAAGGAACATCACTGTGCACTTTGAACCTGTACTCGGAGTCGACATGCGGCCGGAGTTGGTAATTGAAAGCGTAGCATCTCAAGTGAGTGGTGTGAGAGGGGTGCACAATGTCATTATTTCAAAAATCGCCAACAGTCATTCAATGAACACGTCACTTCACATCCAGGTCGATAGATCCGCAACACTTACTGAGGCTCATTCAATAGCCAATGCAGTTGAAGACTCTATAAAGAAGCACCTCACAGCTGTTGAGAATATTACTGTGCACCTTGAGCCTATGATGCCAGATGTTGTTGGAATGGAACCAATTGCCGACAGCAAAATGCACGATTTCATAAGAAAAGCCATACTTGACAGCGCAAGCAGTGTCCAAAAAGTGAACAGGATTGAAATATACAGAGCAGCAGAAAATTTCCTGAAAATTGATGTCAACTGCTCCTTTAGCAGCGAAATGACTATAGAACAGATTCATGAACGTGTTTCAGAGATTGAGAAAGAGATAAGGAGAAAATATCCTGGGTCTATCGTCACAATACATGCAGAGCCCAGCAGCTACTAGAGACTAGAAACTATTAGACTACATATATACTCCTTCCACTATACTACCTGCTGGGACCTGCGCTGCGTTCATCCTTTTTTTACCTGTGCGGGCATCCTTACCAACAAAACCTCTCCCTCTGCAAATCCGCATTAGACCAGAAGAAGAGTAATTGGCAAAGTTTATTGATTAATGTATATACAAAATAGTATTGTAGAGTGAGCTTTTGCCCTCAACAACAATCTCCATAACACCCAAGCTTATCAGGCAACTCATGCCTCCACGCTCTTTTTCCTCAAGAAAAGGAGACAACGGTACGGTGCTCATAGCAGGCGGCAGCAGGTTCTACCATGGAGCGCCAGTTCTTGCAACTATGGCCGCCTTACGCTCCGGTGCTGACTTGGTTTATACAGCAGTACCGCGTTCTATCATTACCGCCGTCAGGTCGTTTTCTCCTGCAATAATTGCACTTCCATTGCCCGATGACAAACTCACGAAGGGTTCGACAAATCGGCTCATGGCGATGCTGCCAAAGAATGCAGACTCTGCTTCAATAGGCATGGGGATGAGCCTAGAACCTGAAGCACTAATCACGCTTGTAAGAAAACTGAGGCAAGCGGGTACAAAAATTCTACTCGATGCTTCGGCTCTCATTCCTCAGGTTTTGGAAGAGATTACAAATACTGGGACCATCGTCACTCCACACGCCGGGGAGTACAAAAGGCTCTTTGGCAGCGAACCAGGATCAACTGAGGAGGAAATGACATCAAATGTGCACAAATTGGCAAAGGAGCATGGAATCACAATAGCACTGAAGGGATGGGTCAATATTGTTTCTGATGGCGAACAAATTGCAGCTATAAAGAGGTTGACACCGGCAATGACAGTAGGAGGCACAGGCGACGTGTTGTCTGGCCTGGCGGCAGGGCTGCTAGCCAAGATGAATCCCTTTGACGCAGTAGTTGTAGCAATCTATGTTAACGGTCTTGCAGCTAATCTTGCATTCAAGCAAATAGGCCTGCACATAATTGCGACAGATCTAATTAATAACCTACCGCTGGTGATGAAAAAATTCGATAAGGTCAGAAGATTTACGTAAGTACAGTTCTCATATTCTCATAACTAGCTATGGCATACTTATTACCTGTATGTCCGGTGGATCCGCCTAAAGCTTGCTCAAAGAGTGACAATTACTGATGATCTTCTATTTTCTTTTATATGTCGATGAAATATTTTGTGATGATCTTCTGTGCATCTGTTGTCCTCCTCAGACCTTTAAGGTACATGATCCCTGATAGACTATAATATTCTAATTGAAGATAGTAGTCAAGTCAACTCGACCCAACTTGTGATATGCAACTTTTTTAATAGAGTCACTGCTTTTTCACCTTCATGAGCGAGAATAGCAAGCGCATTGAAGAACAATACATTACATTTGAAGAATTTTCCAAGGTACGTCTGAAGATAGGCAAAGTCATTCAATCTGAAACCCTGCCTGGCATGAAGAAAGTCTTCAAGGCAGCAATTGACCTTGGCAATGAACAGCGAGAGATTGCTGTTGGGGGCGCTTTGCACTACAAACCAGAGGAATTCGTCGGCAGGCTCGTGGTTGTTTGCACTAATCTGGAGCCAAAAAAGATAGGCAATATAATAATTTCTAGAGGCATGCTCTTGGCAGCAGATGGACCGGAGGGCAGGCCTGTATTTCTAACAATAACTGAGGACATTTCACCTGGTACGTCAATTCACTGAGATTGAATAAAAAAATCACCCAAGTTTTTTGTATGCAGTAAAAGAAAGACTGTTGACTTTTGACACGTTTCAATACGTATCTCCATTAGCTTCATTGGTTCTCCAATCCATTTATTTTTGCCAAAAATGCGCAAATGGAAGTATAGTCCTGATCTGAAAAACCCATGTTGTTTGCTGCACGGAATATCTGCTGGGCAAGAGCAGTTTGGGGCAGTGTTATGCCGGTCCCCTGCGCGGTACTGGTGGCAAGCTCTAAATCTTTTAGCATATTTTTGAGATGGAATGTTGGCGAAAAGTCATTTTTCACCATCTTAGGTCCTTTCTTTTCTGAAAGGCCTGTTTTGAAATATGTCGAGTTTAGTATTTCGATAAATATCGACGGATCAATGCCTGCTCTCCTGACAAGCGTTATCCCTTCAGATACTGCGCTAGCCACAAGTGCAATATTTAGGTTGAGCGCGAGCTTGATGGCATTTGCTGACCCATCTCTTTCACCAACGTAGAAAGTTCTGCCCAGCTTTTCGATCACTTGCTTGACCTTCTCAAATGCCTGTTTGCTACCGGCGACTATCGGCACAAGATCGCCGGCCTCAGCTGCGACTGGGCCTCCCATTACTGGAATGCCCAGCATCTCCATGCCTGCATTTCGCAGACGCTGAGCACAATGTTCTGACTGCGTTGGCGAAATTGTGCTTACGTCAGCCACTATGAGGTTGCGGTTGCGCGATTCTATGACTCCATTTGTTCCAAACAGTACATTCTTCACAGCATCAAAATCGGTGACGACAGTAATTACGAGGTCGCAACTTTCAGCAAGCTTGCTTGGGCTCAAAGCCACGGTAGCTTTATTTGAAAAATGCTGCGCCTTCAAGCCAGTGCGATTATAAATTGATACTGCCTGCCCACTGTTGATCAGCCTTTTTGCAATGCCCGAACCCATTAGGCCCAGCCCTGCTATGCCCACTTTCATATAATTGAGGTGGTCTCAACAACGGCGATAATAAAAAACTATATGTGTACATTGACTGACAGAGTAGCTATAACCC
>JALYGW010000098.1 GCA_030776915.1 Thermoproteota archaeon | reverse complement strand
TAACCGTACAGACCAATCTGACAACCAATTATCTTTCAGGTTATTATAACAAAATATGAATTGACCGTTATTATGTTAAATTTTGCCATAAGGTTTAAATTATATAATTTCTTAACTTTTTAGATTAAATGAAGATAAACCTGACAAGAAGCAGCCTATCTATTACAAAATTGTCAGGTTTAGGAACGCCTTCAAGAAAAATAGTCATTGCTGCTGCAATAGCAATCACTGCTGTCATCATAATAGACTACCTGGCAAGCCGGCAGATGTTTCCTTATGATAATTTTTCTGGAGCAATAATCTTTGGATTAACTATAGTTGTAGGAGCAATAGGATCATTTATCATTTTGAAATATGTTAGTCAAGTAAGTGCAGAGGTAAGAGCCAGATCCTCACTTCTTGACAGAATGTTCAAGGTCGTAACAGTAGTCATGTTGGTTCTACTTGTTACTTTTGTAGCAATGTTTGTTGGATTTTATTATTATAACGTTAGTGTTAGATACCTAGCATACTTTGTCTTTTCACTCAGTACCATAGTTTCCATTGGTATAATGATAATAATTGGTTTCAAGTTTTTCTCATGGTATAAAGCAAGCATGGGCAGAGATAGGGATACTCATCGTATACTACTAGTCTGCGGATTAGCTGCTGCTTCACTTGCTGCAGCAATGGCATTTGATGCAGGCTCTAAGATGCTGCTTGTAAGAGTGGTGGAAGAAGAATCTCCCCTAGGCGCAGCTCCTGAAGATATGTTTATCTACGAAAATGACGAAAAATATCAGGGAAGCGTACAATATAAAGTAATCAAGCCTGACACTACTACAGTGTACATTGTGTCTTCATCGATCAGGCTGATTTACTCGTATCTAAATGGCTGGATTCCAATTACTGTTTCATTCGTGTTTACATGGGCCATTACGACTATGCTGCTACGTCAGTACCATCACCAAAGAATAGGCAAGATGCCTACTACACTTTTGGTCCTACTTACAATCCCATTAGTACTCTATATGATAGGAAGGTACACCGAGTTGTATACTCTATTTACTGGTACGGTATGGCGTTGGGAAGACTTTCCGTACGCATATCTCTTTAGATCCATCTTTAGAGCAGGCTTGATAGCTGGAAGTATTATGTTTGGAGTTGCTTTTCTTGTCATAGCAAGAAAAATCGAGGCTGGAAAAATAAAAGACTATTTCACTATTGCAGCAATTGGAGCAATGATGATGAGTATCACGCTTGCACCTTCTGGCCTTCAGGAAACCTTTGGAGTAGCAGGACGTGCGCTAATGTTGCTGGCATCATTTATGTTATGTGCTGGATTTTACCTTTCCGCGGTTCATATGGCTCAAGACTCTAGGCTTCGTAGGGTAATCAAAGCCTCTGCAGGATCTAAAGTTTTTGGTGCCATGGCTGCTGCTCAGCTTGGACAAGAAACAGAAAAAAGGGTTTTAGATATCATAGAAAAGGAAAGAGAGATTATCAAATAACAGACAGGCATACAACCATCATTGGAACAGAAAGATGTAAAGACATACTTGGATAGCGTTATCCTTGAGATTCAAAGCAAGAAGGAGAACAATCAGACCACAAAAGGAGCTTCAGGTAGATAGCAAAATTCTGACCAGAAGCTTCTCAATCTACAAGGTATTCTAGTATGATGCTATTTCACCATTGATAATATAGTCTTCACTGAGGGGTTATTAGATGCGGGCAAGAGAAAAGAAAATATACAAAAAATCATCAACAATAGCTACCAAGAAAGAACTCGATGCATGAATAGTAGTCTTTCACTTGCTAACTATAATATTATTACAGTGGCAGTAGCCGTGTAGAATGCTTAGCAACTGTTGTCTTTAATCGGGCCAGACCAATCATATTGAGAACATTTAACATACTGCTGCATCCAATCACTAAGACTTAATATCCTTGTCAATCCGCCTATTACTAAAGTGCGGTCATGGTCTAGTTTGGTTATGACATGGGCTTCCCAAGCCTATAACCCGGGTTCAAATCCCGGTGACCGCATTTTTTTACACCAGTTCAAACACAGATGCAGAAAAAAACAAAGAGACAGGAAGACAGATACGATGATGACTTTCCGAAAGGAAGAAGAAGAACAAATACCTGATAGTAGTAGTGTTTCATTGCTAACCACTTTGAATACTAAATAGCACTAGTCACATATTCATAATTAAAGTCAAGTATCCTTTTTAGCTCTCCCCATTGTTTTTTAACCAAAACCAGAAAATCTGCTTTCTAATCAAACATCACTTAGGAGGTCGACTGGACCTTTCATGTCAAAACCTTTTCTTTAATGACCACACATGAACCAAATTATTATTACTATTTTTCAGTGTAAAACTTTGAAATTAGCAGAGATCAATCAAATTCTTCTGTAAGATTATGACCCAAATTACATCAAAGTCTCTCTAAGCATATCATATTAGTGCCTCTGCTATTTCGGATTTCTTTCAGTCAGATATAGACCACATAGCACACTGCAAGAGCATTAGTTAGAACCCGTAAACAGAAAACCATCGTCTTATTCTGTTAATTGACACAGATAAGTGATGACATGATATAATATATCTCTCTCTACAGCAGATGTGTTGTGAAACAAAAATAAAACAAAAAAATTTCATCATCCATCAGGCACCAGTCGAGCATCACACAGATAAAAAGAGAAGATGATGAAAACAAAACTCTATTTCAGAGTAAAGCTCTTTCCGCTCCTAAATGCTATTGCCCTTGCCGACGATCTGTCTCGTACTCCACGCCTGTTGGCATCAGTATTCTGCGGTAATGACGTTCCATGTTCGTCTACTATCTCAATACTAACACTATCTTTAAATTTCATTTTCAGCATGCGGGCAATCTGTATTGCCATAGTGATATTGCCGTCACCTATTTTCACAACTTTTTTTCTTGACTCTATACCGCCAAGCATGGCCGCGACGTGGTTAATTGCGTCCTGAGGCGAAGATTCAACAACTGCACTTGCGATCTCATGATGCAGGTAGATGGCAGATATTCCAATCCTGCTGCCTGGATCTATTCCTATGATGAGTTGATCATCTATTACCCGTTCGCCTATTATGCTTCGCAGGATCTTTGCCTTGGTAATTGCAGGGTATTTTTCAAGTTCAGTATCAATCATGACTATGCCTTTCTTGTTTACAATGCCAGCCTCATCCTGCGTAGTAATAATGACTTTAGCATTTGATACGGCAGCTTCCTCTGGAGATAGCGAGTCAAACTGTAGCTCCATTAGCCTAAGGGCACATATTATATTATAGTATGGACGACCACGAACAGTTGCTACTGTGATCTTTCGATATGAAAGCTCCTCCTCGGTTAGGGGCGTTTCATCAATGTTGAGTTTAAGCAAGAAGTGCTTTTAAAGCTTATGGATTAGCTGACTGGCTTGCCGTCTGAGGTATATTTCCTGATCTTGGCTGGTTGATGGACGGAAGAAGATGATGGTGGTTGTGACTTTGTTTCCACCTTTTGTGTAGTCACTGGCAGAGTAGTAGTATCACCCAGAACTGCCTGGACTATACTATCAACCGTTGCGTCAAATGATGCTTTAATGTTCTTCCTAATGTTGGCAAGATTAGCTCTTCCAATCTCACCTATTTCTTCTGACTCAGCCTCGGCCTCTGCTTTGGTGCTATCCACTATTTGCTTGGCTTCCTCGTTTGCAAGAGTGATTATTTGTTGCTTTAGATTCTCAATTTCTTCATCAGAGTGAGCAATTATGCGCCTTCTCATTTCCTCGACGCGACCATACATCCCGTCGATATCATTTTCAAGCTCAGATAAAGCACTGACAATAGTTTCGACTGCAGAATGTGAAGTTGGTGGCGGAATGTCAGTGTGCGCCGTCTTTCCCTTTGCCAAGATATATGAAATCAAAAGTAGTAAAGAGGGATATTAAAACTAAGTGCTAAGTGGCAAGGCTAAGTATGGCCTGCGCCATATCTCCCTTTGTCTCAGTCAGGGCTTGTATCGCCTTTTCCCTAGAAACATTAGCTTGTTGCATGACAAGTATAATATCCTCTTCCTTCAATGCAGGGACCTCACGCTGTTTTTCTTCAATGTCTGATGCAATAACTTGAAAGATAGTGCTGTCCTTGCCCTTCATTTCGATTACCTGCGGCTTGATGAGGTAAAGCTCTTTTGTCTCAGTCTTGATGATCACTTCTTCTACATTGTCCATCGTCTTCATGTCAAGGCCCATCTTATCGAGCATGCGCCTCATTTCACGATTGCCGCGCATCATATATTATACCTCGATTACTCTGTTCTACCTTTTATTCCTTGTCGAATCTTTACTGCTACGCCTTTTCGATATTGTTTCATCAGTCTTGAGGAGAGTATTGCGATGCCTACAGCTACCACCTTTCTACTACTATTATCACTATCTCCACCACTACTATTGCAATCAATGACTGCAACGTCTGATCCAACTTTGATGTTAGAACCACACCACTTGACATGCTTGCAGAAGAGCGACCGACCTTCGCTTACAAACGGCACTGCCTCCTGCACAGGCATAACGCAGTTCTCCCAGAACTGCTTGCTATTCTCAAGCAGATACTGGGCGCCCATAATGGTAAGTGCAAGCCCGCCATCTGTTCGCAAAGTTACGGCCAGTCTGCCACCTATGCTAAAGTTCTTTATTCGACCAGTCCGCCTTGAAAAGTCGAATTGGATATCAGCCGGCAGTGCATCTGAAACTCCTGCTCCAAATAGGGCATCGACGTGCCTGTGTATTTTTTCTCTTGGATCCATCGGGAGAGGATTCAACTTGGGATAATACTTCTATATATATACCACATAAATGTAATTGCATTTTCAACCCGTATCTATATAGATTGGAGGTACAAATATATAGAACACCTAGAAAATCTGGTTCATTGGATAAAATGTATATTGAAGAGGACGGCAATGGTAAACGCCTTTCACAAAGCGAAGAGACCAGAAAATTGCAATACACTGGTGGCTCTTCTTATATTGTATCTTTACCAAAGAAGTGGATTCAGGACCTAGGCTTGAAACAGGGAGACCATGTCGTAATTTTAAGACAAGGCAATTCTACACTCCAAATAGCACCAGCGTCAAAGAGACTCATCAAAGAACAAAAGGAAGCAACAATTGAAGTCGGCAAGGATCAGAACCCGTATTTTATTGCGCGTAAACTGATTGCTCTCTATTTCCTTGGCTTTAACGTAATCAACGTCCTTCCCAAGGAAGACAGATTGCTTGTGGAGCAGAGAGAAGTTATCAAGAACATCATCAGACGGATCCTTATGGGGACTGAGATCATTGCCGACTCAGCCACAGGCATTACCTTGCAAGTGCTTATCAATCTACTTGACTTGTCCGTCGATACTGCATTCAAGCGAATGTTACTTATTGCCAAGTCTATGTATCGTGACACTCTTCTCTCTCTCAGAGAAAATAATGTCGAACTTGCACAAGAAGTAGTGAAATCAGACGACGAGGTTGATAGATTCAGCTTTTACATAGTGCGGCAATTGAAGATAGCGATCAAGAATGAATATTTGTTGAAAGAGATAGGGCTTGAGGAGCCGCGCAACTGCCTTGGATACAGGCTGATAGCGAAGTCAGTCGAGCGGGTGGCGGACCATGCGGTAAGAATAGCCAAAGATGTTATAGAGATACGACAACCGCTCAACCAAGACATTATGGATAGAATATCCAACATGAGCTATTTTGCTCTTGAGGTGCTCGATGACTCATGTTTATCAATGTTTAAGCGGGACTATGAAGCTGCTGATAGAGCTATTGAAAAGGCCCGTAAGATAGATGAAATGGAAAAGGCGATACTGCGCTCGGTGTCTAAACCTCGAGATGTCAATGAACTATATAGAATCAAGTTGATAACAGAGAACATTCGCAGGGTTGCAGAATATGCAAGCGATATTGCAGAAATAGTGATCAATATGACAGTTCAGCAGACTCTGAGAAAAGACTAAATCCGCCTCTCACATATTTGAACTCAAATGTCCTATTGCGAGCTCTGCGGGCACCAGACTTTTGATAAAAAAATGGTAGTAGTAGATGGCACAGTATTCAATGTTTGTATTGCATGCTCAAAACGAGGAAAGCCCTATGTACCGCCGCAGATTGCAGTCAAGAAGAAAAAGGCACTTGTAGTAAAACCTCAGAAAAAGATTGAGCTATCAGATGAAACTATTCTTACACCTAATTTTGCAAGGCTGATAAGAGAAGCTAGAATGAAGATGGGTCTGACACATGAACAGCTCGGCATGAAGATGAATGAGAAGGCACAGCTTCTCAAAAAGTTTGAAACAGGCTCTCTCAAACCCGACGAGATATTTGCAAAAAAGTTGGAACGCTATCTGGGGATCAAGCTGTACGTCAACACTAATAGCGATGAGAAATAAATGACAAATTACAGAAAGGCTATTCTCATAACATATCCTGTAGAGCAAGCAATAAATGAAGCAATATCGCTTGCCGATGCGGCTCGCTATTCAGTCATCAAGACTGTGACCCAGCGTCAGATAACAAAATCAAGATTTGGGATCGGTCGTGGGAAGGCAGAAGAAGTAAAAGAGATTGTTAAAGAGATCAAGCCGGATGTCATCATATTTGACGAGACAATTAAGCCAACTCAGATATACAATCTGGCAAGCTTGTGCAAGGTGGAGATAATTGATAGGGAGCGATTGATCTTGGAAATTTTTGAGCGGCGAGCAAGTACCACTGAATCGCATATCCAGATCAAGCTTGCTCAATTACGCTATGATATGGCAAGGGCGCGTGAAAAGGTCAGACTAGCAAGAGCGGGAGAGCAACCAGGATTCTACGGCCTTGGCAAGTATGAGGCTGACATCTATTTCCTTGATATAAGGAGACGAGCTGCAATGTTAAAGAAAAAACTTGAGAAAGAGGAAACAAGGCGGCAATTACATAGGAACCAACGAGCAAAGGTCGGCTTGCCGACAGTATCGCTTGCTGGCTACACTTCCGCCGGCAAAACTACACTGTTCAACAAGATGACAGGCGAGACCAAAGTTACTGGACAAGGTATCTTTACTACTCTTTCTACATTTACTCGGGCAATAGACCTGCAGGGCGGCAAAGTGTTACTAAATGACACTATTGGCTTTATCAGCAAACTGCCACCGTATATGATCGATGCATTCAAATCAACTCTTGACGAGCTGACCTATGCAAGCCTTGCACTTTTAGTGCTTGATATAAGCGAGCCGGTTGATGAAATTAGAAGAAAATTTGAGAGCTCTCATGACGTAATAAAAGAGTTTGAGGTACCAGACACAAAGATAATTTATGTTCTTAACAAGGCCGACCTGACCACTGTTGAAGATGCATTTCACAAGGCCGATCAACTTGGCATTTTGGACAGCAAACGCTTGCTTGCAGTATCTGCCAAGACAGGCTATAGTATTGATCAGTTGAAGAATCTGATGACGTCAATACTGTTTGAAACTAAAAAAGTCAGAGACAAATAAGAGATTAGCGCTTAACTGAGGAGCAGAAGGATGAACATATCAGTACTCAGGATTGGCCACAGGCTTGTGCGTGACGACAGGGTGACGACGCATGCTGCGCTTGTTGCGCGGGCATTTGGTGCAGATATGATATACATGACAGGCATCCTAGACGGATCTATCAACGATACAGTCGCAGGTGTATCCAAGAGATGGGGCGGCAGGTTTAATGTTGAGACCATACAGGATTGGAAAGGTCTTGTAAAAGCTTGGAAAAAGGAAGGAGGCAAAGTGGCTCACCTTACAATGTATGGCATCAATATCGATGATATAGCCGAAAGGCTGCGCAAAGAAAGCAAGATACTGGTAATAATTGGTGCAGAGAAAGTCCCCCAAGAAGCCTACGACCTTGCCGATTACAATATTTCGATCGGCAATCAACCTCACTCTGAAATTGCGGCATTAGCAATTTTTCTAGACAGGATGTTCACAGGTAAGCAATTTAAAAGGACCTTTGCTGACGCTAATCTGAAAATAGTGCCGACTGAAAAAGGAAAAAAATTGCAAGAGAACAAGTAGTATGACAATGTTTTTCATTGTGCATATCAGAGGGCAAGAGAGATTTCATGATGCTAACCTAGGTCGTTTGCCGCTTCCTCGAGATGAGGAAGTACTGATCATCTCAACTGGCACAGATAGACACATACATATTTAACAAGTGTATTGTCTTGGTATACATCATTGCTACTGTTTCATTAGGCTCACTATTGCTTTGGCGACCTCTGACCTGCTGAAGAGCAGCTTTACCGCATCGTCCTTGCGCTTTTTGCGGGGATTCAGCTCTATGATGTTCAGATTGCGGTTTATCAGAAATTCAAGGTGAAGCGACTTTCTTATAATGCTTGCATTTCTTATGCCAAATCGCTTACCGACAAGACTGTCCGGGTTTGAGGGGTCAAGCGATGATAGCCGGATAACTGCTCCTACAAATGAATCAAGCAGTGCAAAGAGTGGATCGGGTTTATCTTCTTTTTCCTTCATAATGCCCCACTTTACTTTGGTCTTTGTCATTGAGGCCAAGCTATCAAAGCTTTTGACAAACTCGCCAAACATTGATTCCATAGTAACGCCGATTATATGATCTTTTGACCTAACAAACTGCGTCGTTACCTTTTGGTCAGTAAATTCCATTCCATGGTACTTGGCGTACAGCAGCGGCTGACCGTATTTTACAACATAGGCTTCGCAGCCATCTATTTGCGATATAAGGTGCACAAAGTAGTTTTTAGATGTCAGATTCTTGATAGCTACGTTCATTTTAGAGATTATCATGAGGTTGAGAAGATTCCTGACAAAATCGTCGGCGTAGCCGGGAAATTCCCCGAAATCATAAAGAATCTCCTCTACGACCAAGACAGTAGCCATCCTATACCCTACACATTAGAATTTTTCTTGCACTAAATGCTACAGAATGGGTATATATATCTGTCAACGTCGCTGTTTAGTTGCAAATATTAAACGTCTCGTCAGAAGCCGGTTTATTGAGTGAGCGGTTCATATTCGTGCCGTCAGCCGGTCAGATGGCTAGGAGTAATATTGGCAGATTTATGAAAAAGCACAGCATATCCAACTGGTGTCAGCTGATTGAGAAGGCAAACAGCGATATCGAGTGGTATTGGAATGCGGTCAACGAAGACCTTGGCATCGAGTGGTTCCGAAAATATGATAAGACTTACGACTCACATACAGGCATACCTTGGACAAAATGGTTCTTAAACGGCAAATGCAACATTGTTGTCAATGCAATTGACAGGCACGCCAAAAAGCAGCCGGATAAAGTCGCATACATTTTTGCAAATGAGCAAGGTTCAAAGAAAATCACTTACCGCGAGCTTAATGAGCAAGTGAGCAGGCTAGCAGATGCGCTGACAATAGCTGGTGTCAAGAAAGGTGATGTCATTGCCATCTACCTCCCTATGATCCCAGAGGCGTTTTATGCGATCTTCGCGTGCTCCAAGATTGGGGCGGTCCACACTACAATCTTTTCCGGGTTTAGCGCACATGCACTCCACTCCCGCCTTGTTGATTCCAAGGCAAAGTTGCTTATCACCACCGACGCGGCCAGGCGGCGAGGCAAAGAGATTAATCTTGCAAGCCAGTGGCATAAGGCAGTACAATACACAAACGTCTCCAGAATAGTGACGCTCGGCGGCAATTATAGCGACTTTGTCAAAAATGCGGGCAGGGCCAAGACGGAAGTGATGGATTCAGAAGACCCGCTGTTTATCTTGTATACATCGGGTACGACCGGCCATCCAAAGGGCACGTTGCAGGTGCATGGCGGCTTTACCATTGTTGCAGCCCAGCAGGCGGCATATCTAATCGATATGAATCCTGAAGATGTTTTATTCTGGTATGCAGACATCGGATGGATAACAGGGCAGGTATGGGTAGTATACGGAAGCCCGATAATAGGTGGGACTGCCCTTATATATGACGATGCTCTCGACTACCCCACAACTGATACATGGTGCAGGCTGATTGAAGACCACAAAGTAAGCATCTTTGGAGCTGCCCCTACTGCAATCAGACTCTTTATGAAAAACAACGTGCAGGCTAGCAGATACGATTTTCAGGCACTTAGAGTTTTGGCTGCAACGGGGGAGCCAATAAACTCAGAAGTCTGGACTTGGTATTTTGAAAATGTAGGAAAAAGACGCTGTCCCTTGATCAACTTATCAGGAGGAACAGAGATCGGAGGCGCAATACTGAGTGTGCTGCCGGTCATGCCACTTAAGCCATGCACAGTAGGATGTCCCGTCCCCGGCTTTGATGCCGATATTTTTGATGATATGGGCAAGAGAGTAAGTCAAGGATACTTAGTAATCAAAAAGCCATGGCCCTCCATGACACGTGGGCTCTTCGATAGCCCCAGCAGATTCCTCGATACTTACTGGTCAAAGTACAAGGATGTATGGTATCACGGTGACCTAGTACTTGTCAATTCCGATGGCCTATGGTACATTCAAGGCCGCGCCGACGATGTCATAAAGGTGGCAGGTCATAGAATTGGGGCTGCAGAAGTTGAGGCAGCTGCCGCATCTCATCCGGCAGTAGCAGAAGTGATTGCAGTAGGCAGACCAGATGAATTAAAGGGTGAGGCAATAGTTGTGTACATCGTTGTAAAAAATGGTTACAAGCAGGACAACATCTTGGCAGACGAGATCATCACACGAGTCGAAGAATCGATAGGAAGATTTGCTCGCCCTCAAGAGGTGAGAATAGTGGCCGAGCTGCCAAAGACTAGGACAGGTAAGCTAGTGAGGAGGCTTGTTAAAGCAAAAATTACTGGAGGCAACATTGCCGACCAGGACTTGTCTACAGTTGAAAACCCTTGGTCGCTTGAGGGCATTTAACAAGTTATTTCTACATGTTTTTGCTTATCAATTTCAATGGATGGAACCCATATCTGCAAGGAAATAGCTAATCTACATGACAACATTGTCAGCGCCGAGATAGTTGAAAAGGGCGTCACCATTGCTTCACATGTTAAGTCAGGCACACTTCCAAAGCTGGAAAGACTCTTTGTCCAGACGGAACTTTACATGAATACTCTACAGGCAAATACAGAGCATCTGGGCAGACCACATTATTTGATGGCACATAACGACAGCATAGATCTCTTTTTCTTTCCAATAGTTATCAATGGCAGAAAAATGGTCCTAGTTGTAAGGACTTCTGTTCCATACACCCATGAAGAAATAGTTAATAAATTGAGAGAATATGTGGGCAAGCTAAGACCAAAATATTATTAGCATCCAAATTATTAGAGCAGATTCAAATACAGAGTGGTTAAAGAACAATAGAAGTAGGGTAAGATCATTCCTACCGATGGCCCGTTTGCTGCAACCCCTCATGAGAGGCCGCGGCGGAGCTTTTTTGCAATTTTCTGGAGACGATAACTAAGCCTGTCAACTATGGCGCAGTAGTAAATATAATAGATTTCAAAAGATAAGCAAGGAGATCTTGTCTAGCTCATTGAGAATTCCTAGGTTACTGATCGCGGAATAAGATCTAGATCTATATAATTGCTCTACAAGGATTGTTACACCCCAAGTGCTAAGCTGCGTATATGTTTCTTGCATTGCACTTTGTCTCTAGAGATAGCCGGAACTTGTATGGTGGAGAGACCGGTTTCATAAGGCACAGGGAAGCTTTATTTTGTCAAACTATCGAGTAGCACGTATATAACAATGCATACTCATGATGAGAATGACACAAAGAAAAAGAATTTTGAGCTTCCAGGCAGCAGAGCTCATTACGCTCCGTCGCTTTCATTTACGATTAACCACATGCGGCTTGAGATAGAGCCGGATCTCCAGATGCATACAATTAGTTGCGAGCAAATGCTATCAATTGTAACTCTGCAGGACACTGACACCATAGAGCTTGATGCAGCTGAACTTAAGGTAAAAAGGGTCTCTGCAGCAAGCAGGCTTGATTTTCGTAGTCTTGATGACAAGCTTGTAGTTAAACTAGGCAGGACTCAAAATGAAAGGAGTAAAATTGAGCTCTACATTTCATATACTGCCAAGCCGCGCAAGGGTTTCTATTTTGTCGGGCCTGATAAGTATTACCCCGAGAAGCACCAGGAGGCATGGACACAGAGCGAAACCACTGAAGCAAGGTATTGGTTCCCTTGCATCGATCACCCACGGGTCAAGTTTTCAAGCGAAATTTCAGTTATAGTCCCAATAGGATTTACAGCAATTTCAAACGGCGTATTGCTAAAGGTGGAGAAGCAGAATAAAAAGCAGATCTACCGCTGGTCTGAAACAAACCCACTCCCAGCCTATCTTACATCAGTAGTTGTCGGTAAGTACGTTGAGATGAAGGATGGCAAGAACCTATATTACTATGTCCCGCCGGAAAAAAAGCAAGATGCACTCAGAACATTTGAACATACTCCTGAAATTATCAGGTTCTATGAAGAATACCTTGGCATAAACTATCCTTATGATAAATATTCACAGGTGACAGTCCAGGATTTCGTTTATGGCGGTATGGAAAATACCAGTTGTACTACGATAACGCTGGATACACTTCATGACGAAAAAGCCCACCTTGACTTTACAAGCGATTATCTTATATCGCATGAGCTGGCACACCAATGGTTTGGTGACCTTGTCACATGCAGTGATTGGCAGCATATCTGGCTCAATGAAGGATTTGCTACCTACTGTGAGGCACTCTACTGGGAGGCAAGCAAAGGCAAGGACGAGTTCCAGTATTATATGATGCAGACTGCCGACGACTATCTTGAGGAGGCCAGAACCAGATATACTAGACCTATTGTAACAAAAGTATACAAACACCCTGATGACCTCTTTGATAGACACGCCTATGAAAAGGGAGGATGCGTGCTCCACATGATGCGCCACATCGTCGGAGACAAGTACTTCAGAAGGTCGCTTAGAACATATTTGCAACGCTTTGCCAACAGTAATGCCGAGACTGATGACCTGCGAAAAGTGTTTGAACTTGAAACGGGTCAGAGCCTGCAGCAGTTCTTTGACCAATGGATTTTTAGAGAGGGCCATCCTGAGCTCAAGGTCGACTTTTATCATGATAACCATATTGTAGAGATCAAAGTCAAACAGTCACAGGCAGGTGAGCATTTTGAGTTCCCACTTGAAGTAGAGATGGCTTTTGCAAATGGCCATAAGAGAATATGTACATTCAAAGTCCGGGATAGAGAGAGTATCTTTCAAATTCCTGTTGACGACAAGATAGATTGGTTCTCTGTTGATCCAGAGTTTAAAATTTTAAAGACGATAGCTATGAAAGCACCAAAGGAGCTACTTCTCAAGCAGCTCCAAGAAGGGGATAATGTGATCAAGCGTGTGGAAGCTGCCAGAGCGCTCAGGGACAAATCATCAGATGCAGTAATTGATGCGCTGGCGTATGCTGTCCTGCACGATAAATTCTGGGGAGTATCAGCTGAGGCTGCAAAGTCGTTAGGAGCAATCAAGACAAGCTATGCTTATAAAATGTTGAAAGATAGCCTTGCAGTCAAGCATCCAAAGGTAAGACGTGCGGTTGTAAAGGCGATAGGAGAATTCAAGAAAGAAGAATCACTGGAACTGATTAGGCCATTGCTGCAGGACGATGAGAGCTATTTTGTCAAGTCTGAAGCCGCAACTGCAATAGGCAAGACTAAGAGCAAGATGGCCATTAGCATCTTGAAAAAAGCTACAAAAACTACTGCATTTCAAAATGTCGTGGCACAAGGGGCAATAGCAGGCCTTAAAGAGTTTACCGGCGACAAAGAGGTTACAGAATTTATGATTGAAAAAAGCAAATACGGAAATTACCATAGGATAAGAGAAGCTGCTACTTTTGCACTTGGCAGATTTGCAGATGACCGTGCCGTCTTTGACCACCTGAAGACTCTGCTGACTGACAAGTGGTTCAGAGTCCGCATAAATGCATGCAGAGCACTTGCGGATGCTGAACTGATAACGGCGATTCCTGACCTGACATGGGTGATAGAGAACGACCTAGACTACAGGGTAAGGAGGGTAGCTGAAGAATGTATAAACATCATAAGAGGAACAACAAAGAAGCCAAAAGAAGTAGCACTGATGAGAGAGGAGCTTGAAAACCTTAAGTCAAAGAATCTAGAACTATTGCAAAAAGTGGATAGGTTGGAGAGGGAGCTTCGCTAATTTCTGATAACAAATTCTGCAGCTATCCTGTTTGAAGAAGCGCTGGCCGCTTCATACATGACCTGCAGTCTTATCCTTCGAATATGATGACTTGCGCATATGAATGGACGACAGGTTTGTTATCAGCTGCATTTGCAAACCTGCCTGACAGACTCGTAGTTAATTCTTTAATTTATGTTCTCAGGTTAGAAGTTCCCTTTGAATGAGCAAGAAGGTGTCAACTTCGGTTGTCAGTACAAATTTGTACATCAAATTACGGTAGTTTATTACAACTTAAGATGCAGGAAGTGACCGCCAAGTAGTTAGCTCACTATCGACTTGTGATTTATTTGCAACATTGCCAAAATTTGATGACAACTAGCAGTGGAACTAAATCGTATAATTCATTCTTGGCTTATCGCTCATT
>JALYGW010000097.1 GCA_030776915.1 Thermoproteota archaeon | reverse complement strand
ATATGACTATAATTGCTTGCGGCGGCATTTTTTCAGGACAAGACGCTTGGAAAGCATACGAAAAGGGCGCGACTCTGCTCTCGCTCTATACTGCTCTTACATTCTATGGTTTTGGTGTTGTAAGGGACATACACGATGTTTTGAAAAGAAAGCTAGGTAGCGAAACCTTACAGGATTTTATAGAAAAGCGAGACGGCCGCGTAAGATAAATACTAACACAAACCATTGCAAAGTATTGGAAACCTTTTAATGCACCTGTAATCACCTTCCTCTAAAAGGAATAGGGATTTGGAGCGTTGGGAAAGTATCCTAAAGTGGTTCTTGCTGCCGATCGCACATTGATGTCCCCTTACAGAGGAATATCACTTGCGTCATTCTTTGGCTGTGCCCCAGCACTGGACTTTAACAGGGATCACAATTCATTTTGGTACCATGTCATGCGCAATCAGGTCACTCCAAGAGTCCTTTTTGATTTTATTTGCAATCCTATTGACCATACAAATGGCGTCGCCAATTACGCTCCTTATGGCCTAAGAAAGGTTGAAGCTGCGCTCTTGAGGGACGGCTACAAGCAGGAGGACGTTGTGGTTTCCCACCCAGATCACATCGAGAAATTCATCGGGCCCGAAACTGAAGTTGTCGGGACATATGAGATGGATCCGCTTGGCATGGGTCCAGTTACCATGACATTCACCTATGGCCGCAAACAGATGTCCTATGATGAATTTTACAACCGCGAGCTTCACATGAGGATCAATGCCGCCAAGGCAAGGACAGGAAGCAAGGCCAAGGTGATTGCTGGCGCTTCTGGCACTTGGCAATATAACTACGACCCAGCCAAGATAGAAGAGTATGGTCTTTATGGCATTGTCGAAGGTGAGCTGGGAGGTATCGGCCCCGAAATCGACGGAGCGGGAGGCAGATTCTTTGATGCAATTATCGCAGGTGAGTGTGACACTGCCAATCCGTTCAAGAAGAGCCAGTTCAAAGTTGAGATTAAAGAATTTGTTAGAAACGGGAGAACGTACCACGGCAGGTTCATTCACTACGGGAATGAGCCATCAGTAAGTGAGATTCCAACGATTGTCAACCCTAGTATGCATGGCATGGTTGAGGTTATGCGTGGCTGTGGACGCGGATGCAAGTTCTGTGATGTAACACTGAGACCACTCAGGTATTACCCGGTTGAAAAAGTGCAAAAGGAAATAGAAGTGAACATGAAGTACGGTGGAATAAAGAATGCCTGGGTCCATAGCGACGACATTTTTGTCTATGGTCTCAACCCAAGGACAACAAAGAACATGCAGCCTAATAGGGAAGCCCTAGAAGGGCTGTTCAAAGGTATCATGGCAACGGGCATCGAACATACAAACCCAACCCATGGAACGCTTGCCGGTGCAATCGCAGATGAGAGACTCATCCCCAATATATCTAAGATAGTTAGAGCCGGCCCCGATAACCACATTGGCATCCAATGCGGTTTCGAGACGGGCAGCATAAGGCTCATTGGCAAGTACGCAGACCGCAAGCTCGCCCCATACAAGCCGGAAGAGTGGCACTGGGTAGTCAAGACGGCCATTAAGACACTCAATGAGAACTACTGGGTTCCGGCGTTCACACTCATTATGGGTCTTAACAACGACGAGACACAGGAGGACAGCTGGGAGACGATCAGACTAATACACGAGCTAGAAACTGAGCAGCCAGACAGCAAGTTTACTACGACGCCGCTTACCTTTGTGCCTATTGGGCTTCTTGAGAAATCAGACTTTTTTGACATTGGCAATACGATGGACCCTGGGAAGCTGGGCGTCATGTACAAGACTTGGCAACACAACTTCAAGTACGGCATCCAAAAGTTCATGGGCAGGGTAGGGCGCAACAATCCTATAAAGGACTGGTTCTTCACACAGTTGGCTTCAACTCTCGGAGGCGTGCCGCTCTCTGCGATGGAGAGATTCGCAAGGAGAAAGGGCTTTGAGCATGAGCATGCCATTGAAAAGATAAAAGCAAAATACTGGTAAAAGGCCTCAACTTTATTAGAACACAAAACCTTCTTACTATGCCATAAAAATTGGCATGTAGGATGCAGAGACGTAAGACAATGGCTTGCGGACAGCTTTATTGCAACCGGATACACCTTCAAGATAGAAGCTTCAGAAGCTGGGAAAAGAGATAAGTCAGGGGCTGCGAGACATGGCGAGAAAGCTACTGCAAGGAGCCTTGGAGACGCAGCAGCATTTGGAGAGATTGTCGTAATTGCGACTCTGTGAGAGGAAACGCCAAGGGCAATCACTATGTCGGGAGAAAGAATTTTGCAGAAAGGTCGTTGTTATTGATATTACAAACCCACTTGACTTTTCAAAGGGTTTACAAAGGGTATACCTCCAACACATACCATAACTCATACAGATTCCGGCGGCGAAACTGTGTGTAGAGCATATGCTGTATGACGCCTGTCAAGGCCTTTAACATAGTTGGCAACTAACACATATCCCAGCTAGATTTTCCTGGCGGCTCGCCGACCATATTTAATTGGGTACTTAATAACCTTGACTTTATAGACCGACCGAACAGAGCTTATGGAACGCAGAGAGGACAGACAGCAAAATTGGTGTGGCTACTACTACGATGACAGCGACGAATGGATCAAGATACAAAGAGCGCTCCATGTCTAGCCCCTAGATATCAAGGGGCCTATAGAAGGCATAAGGCGCACTCACATATGTGGCTGATGGCACAACATCATTTGGAAGGAAAGCAGGTCATAAGATCTTGGCGCAGGACATTAAGATTGTGTGCTATACAAGAGTTGGCGGGAACATAAGTATATTGCTTGTAATGATTGTTCTTGTAGGCTTGGTAATGCCTTTGACAAGATGCCCAAGAATGCTCAGGCGCTGGTGCAATAAGTAAAGAGAAAGCAATTTTTTGAAATATTCAAATCTAACGAACTTTCAAATCTAACGAACTATTTTCCCCTATTTAATTTTCAAATCAAATTTTATAGATACAAAAATAAGGGATTAGCTTTGTTAATGCCTTTTTCTTTTTGTGCCTATTTTCTTCTTGCAGTATCTGTTTCTTTCTCTTCAGTCGTGCCTGTAGTCTTGCCTGTAGTTGTTGCTGCTGTTCCTGTTGTTGTTGTTGTTGTACCTCCATAGCTGCCCTCTTGCATCCTGCTAACCGTCTCCCTTGTGCTCTGTCCAAAAATCTTTGCAGTATTTGAAGTTACCCTTGCAATTTCCCTAGAATTGTGCCTTGCATAATTTGTAGTTGCTCTACTTGCTTCAATTCCTGCAAACATCATATTAGTGGCCATGCGGGTACCTGCTGCTATTGAATCAGTCATCGCACTTATGCCTCTTGCATAAATATCTGCCATGTCTCTAGGCGACACTCCCATCCACGACCAAGGCTGTATCATACCCATCATCCAGTAGTTATTACCGCTGCCACCACTGCTGGTTCTCTCTGCAAATGGAGTCCATGCGGATTGCATTGAATTAATTATCTCTTTCTGTGAATCCAAAAAGTTATCTGCAATCTCTCGCGTTGCCTCAGCTGTTTCATTCTGGAAATCTGTAACGGTCTGAGAATACCTTGGAGTCTCCCTCCTTACTTCCTCTATCGCTCTTCGAATATTGTCCTTTGTTTCATCAATTGACCTATTGATCGCATCCTGATGTTGTCTTTGCAAGAATTCTGTCCTTTCGCGTTCCTCTCGTCTAGACATGCCAAGAGGATAGCGATTAAAACATATAAACCGATAGTTGTAGTCTTTATGTCAGGAGTGCGCCTCTATATCCAAGACATGGAAAAATCACTCTAAAAGCTTAAGATTAGGGAGTGGTTCTTTGAAAGAATACGTGAGCCTCTAAGCTCAGAGACTCACGTTTGATCGCATCCTTGCCAGCTGGTCTCTTTGAGGTCGGCTGGCGAGTTTGTTTAGCGGTTCGAAGATATCGTTATTATATGTTTCAGCTATAATTTCTGCATATATTCATGCAGATTTCTTTGATAGAATCAAATCTGGGATATGGGGTGCGCATGCGCAGCGCTACATTTGCTTTCGAACATGGTGTAAAATGCACAGATAATAATAAAAATATGGGATAGTTTGTTGTTTGATCATACAATTCATCGACATCACTTAATCCGCTTTATTCGGTATGACAATTAACCGAATTGATGATGCATGTATTGACCCACCTTTAGCAGGGTTCGACATCCTCTTTTCCTCTTCGTTTCCAAGCAGAGACGATTTCTTATTATCATTCAATAATATAATAGAGAATCCATCTGACGACAACATGAAAAGCTAACAGGGACCATCTCTTTCATTTTAGATAGATAAAAAACCACGATACCCAAGTCTTGCTTAGCAAGTTGAATTATCACTTATGTAATGAAACTCTTTATTTATTATGAACACCAACTT
>JALYGW010000096.1 GCA_030776915.1 Thermoproteota archaeon | reverse complement strand
TTTGATACAAGCAATCCATTGAAACTGCAAAGATCAAACCTCTGATACTTGGGAGCAGAGCAGAGCAGAGCAGAGGAATAGAAAAAAGAGGAAGAAAAGTTATTGATTATCAATATCATAGACACTACTACAACGGGATTATGCGGTACCTCTTGATAATTACATAAATATATTACACGAGTTTTCCATATATGGAACTGATTGGGCGAGCAGTCTACGCCACAAAAGTTCACCAATGTCAATGGCTATACCATAAGGTATCTTGACTATGGGCCGCCTGACGGTGAGACTCTGATTCTTTTGCATGGCATTGGCGCTTCTGCCGAAAGATGGTCTCGTGTAATTCCAGCTCTGTCAAAACACTTTCACGTAATAATTCCGGATATTATCGGTTTTGGCTATAGCGACAAACCTGCCGTGGAATACACAATGGAATTCTTCGTTGACTTTTTCAAGGTATTTCTTGACAACCTCAGCATATCCAAGTCAAGTATCATCGGATCATCATTTGGCGGTCATGTTGCCACCGAATCTGCCATCAGGTTCAACCGCATGGTTGAAAAGTTAGTTCTAGTGTCGCCTGCAGGCATGATGAAGACATCGACTCCGACCCTTGACAGATACATCATGGCTGCCCTATACCCGGTCTACGAGCATGTCTACGAGGCCTTCAGGGAAATGGCCTACGACGCTGAATCTGCCGTCAACGAAGAGATAGTGATGGACTTTGTGAACAGAATGAGGCTTACTAATGCAAAGTATGCATTCATGTCTACGGTGCTTGGCATAAGATATGCGCCAAAACTAAAAGACAGACTTTCCAATATAATTGCTCCAACTCTTCTTGTATGGGGAGAACACGATAGGATGATACCATTACAGTACTCCAGAGAATATGATGAAATTCCAAAAAGGCAGCTTGTAGTGATAAGAAACTGCGGTCACACACCATACGTCGAAAAGCCTATGATGTTTAATAAAATCGTCCTGAAGTTCCTCACGGGCAGAGAACAATAATCAGGTTTCCTTCTGCATGGATCCTTTGCGTCTCCGCTCTATGGGTACCACGATTACCTGCACAAGATCTCCATCTTCTATGTTGAGTGCCTGCCTTTCAGCCTCGGGAATAGAAATCCTGCCTCCGCTCTGTACTGTAGTCTTGAACATTGCATTATGAAATGTCAGACTCTGTAGAACTGCAAAGTAGTTCTGCATGGCATCTTGCTGAATGTTAGAAAACTGCCGGATAAAGTCCTTCTGTGCCTCACTTCCCTTTGTAATCGCTTTTTTGAAAGCTTCCATAGGATCTGTAGAATCGCTAGAACTCATGCACATTAGCAAACACAAACATCATTTATTTAATGTTACCTAGGCGGCTTGTCCACATAAAACAAAGTTGCGAGTGGTGATAATAATTATAAAAAATTCCATAGAGAATAATGCAGAAATGCCAAGATGGAGCAATTTATATCTTGAGCCATTTGTGGCCAACATTAGGATGATGTACACTACTAAAAAAGCTCAATAAGAACATGGGGCTTATATATCAGAATTGCATACGCTTTTTTCTAGCTTCTTTGATCCTGTCATCAGCATAAACAGTGGACAGGTCTTTCTTTGGGAAAAACATAATAATTCATGGTATGGCATACATGGCGACCAAGTTATCAAGTTCACACAGTCTGACAAGTGTATTGAATTTCTTTCCTTCCCGGAAGACAAATCCTGCGATCAAAAAATATTCAGACTTGACGACGATATTAAGAAAATATTTGAAGAAATATCGCATGATCCGCTCATATGCAGGCTTGCCAAGGCGTATCCTGGCCTCCGTCTCATAAGGCAGGAACCTCACCAGTGTCTATTCTCATTTATGTGTGCAAGCAATACCAACATACCTATGATCCGAAGGATGCTCTATAATATGACAAGAAAGTTTGGCAAGCACAAAAAAGTTGATGAGATAGACTTCTTTACATTCCCTTCCGCTGCGGCTATCAACAAGGCAAGTGTAGATGAGCTAAGGGGCTGCGGCCTTGGATACAGGACAAAGGCAATAAAGGCGGCAGCTCATGCCATCGCAAGTGGACGACTTGACTTTGATTTACTAAAGAAAGCAAGCTATGACGAATCAAAAAAAGAATTGCTGCAAGTCTATGGAATCGGGAACAAGATAGCTGACTGCGTGCTTTTGTTTTCACTTGAAAAGCTAGACGCATTCCCAATCGACGTGTGGATCGCAAGAGCGCTTGCTAGCCATTATAGTTGGCTTCACAAAAGCAAATTCCATGATAAGATTGCTCCCCATCAGTATGAGCAGCTGTCGGATGGCGCAAGAAGATACTTTGGCAAGTATGCAGGATATGCTCAGCAGTATCTTTACTATCACACAAGACAGGTTGCAGGCAAAAAATGGTGATAAATACTTAATAACTATCGTTACAAATGCTGAATAGCAATGTTGGCTAATCGCCCTCATCATGGCAAGACCGCTAAGAACGCTTGACTGGGTGGTTATCGCAGCCCTTGTAATACTTGCAGCTATAGTAATATACCTGCTTCAACCGCTCATCATAGTAATAGCAATAATTGCTGTTGGCTACATTATCTATAGGTGGTACACAGGCAGAAGGCTTGTCAGGACAGGTTAGCGAATCTATTTTCCTCTAATATTTGCCAGCGTGCTTTTCTTATCATCATCATCTCTCTCTTGGTAACGAGGTCAAATAACTCTTCTATATCCTTCAGTGAGATTATCTAAAAAGCCGCAATCGGTGCGGTTCCTACAGGTTTGAGTACTTTTACACCCCAGCCCACCTATCATATTGCCGCTTGTTGCATTTCTTGCTGTCTGAGTGCTACTGACATCACGTACCAATTCCTAGTCGTTTTCCTCTGTAAAGTAGGGTCTCTGTCGCAAGATGCTGACCACACCTATTTTTTCCCAATCATGATCGAGTTATAGTATATATATATATCCATTCATATG
>JALYGW010000095.1 GCA_030776915.1 Thermoproteota archaeon | reverse complement strand
TACATCTTGGCGAAATATCAAGGTAGTCAGGCCGCAGACCTGTATTGCCTTTCCCTTCCATACGACTGCATCCACAGACCGCTAAATACTAAGGTACTTGTCAGTGCTGCAGCTACTAGGACCTGTTCTACTGGGAGTTGCATTATGACTCCAATAACAAAGGGAATAGCAGCACCTATTGCACTCATTGGCAGCCATTTTGTTGCGGCCAACCTTGCTCTATCTGATTTTTTATCTGGCTCATTTTGCATTTCTCTTTAATTCACCCCTTGCAATAGTATCTTTGCATAAACACTACTTAAGGTATACGGATCATCGGAAAATATAACTACTGTCCATTTTGCTACTAGAAAAATTTCAAACTCAAAGACACCAGAAGACAACAAGAATAGAACCAAGGTCTTGCAAACGATTGCATAAATATCAGTTTTGGCTGATATAGCATGAGCAACCATCCTACGGTCGGAGATACGATAGAAGGTTTTTTCTCCTAGAGCAGCATATAAACTCATCTGCAATAAAGAGAGGTAAATGAAATGGCAAACAAGAATAGAAAAGAGCAGTTTATTCAAATTCCCATAGGTTCCGTATCGCTTTCAGGGGACTTGACTGTTGTAGAGCGATCGCTAGGAATAGTCCTATTTGCCCACGGAAGTGGAAGCGGGAGAAAGAGTCGGAGAAATAGATATGTCGCCAAAGTATTGCAGGATGCTGGTCTAGGTACCTTGCTTTTTGACTTACTTACAGAAGAAGAAGAGGTAATTGATGAGCGAACACGCCATCTAAGATTTGACATAGGATTGCTCGCTAGCAGGCTAGTAGCTGTAACGGACTGGCTGGTTCAGAATCGTGCTGCTAGTAATAACCTGAAGATAGCCTACTTTGGAGCCAGCACAGGAGCAGCAGCTGCATTGGCTGCTGCAGCTAAAAGGGTGGATATAATCAAAGCAGTAGTTTCCCGTGGAGGGAGACCAGATTTAGCAGACCCATACTTGGGTCAGGTCAAAGCACCAACTCTTCTTATTGTAGGTGGATATGATACACCTGTAATAAAGATGAATCAAGACGCATTTGACAAACTACAACAATTGTCTGCAGAAAAAGGCGAAAAAGAACTTATCGTTGTCCCTGAGGCAACCCACTTATTTGAAGAACCAGGCAAACTTGAGCAGGTAGCACAGTTTGCAAGTGGATGGTTCGCTCGTTTTCTTCCTTTGTCGTAGCAAACAGCAGCAAAATACATGAACTTGGCTGTGTGAGGCATGAAAGTTTGAGGCCATAGCAGACAACATTTCCAATAAGCAAAACAAGTACTCTAAAAGTTGCTCTGCAGGTGTGATATAGCTAGCATGAACTATGTCGTGTATATCAGATTTGCCAGCGCAAAAACATCTACGCACGTTCTCCTATAGTTCTGGTTACTGTCCTTGTCATTCCTATGGTGACAAATCTTTCGTTTAGAATTTCCTTTAGGACATCTGATCGTGAGCATACACCTATTAGCCTGCCATCATTTTCAACTACCGGAAGCATCATTATGCCATTTTTATCCATTAGATCAATTATCTGCTTTACATCAGCGTCCTCCTTGACTGAAAGTGGGCCTGGAGACATTATCTCTCTGGCAATTATAGTAGTCAAATCTCTGCCACTTCTTATGGCACGCAGGATATCGATTGTCGTAACTACCCCTAGCAATTTGCCGTCATCTTTACTGATTACGGGCATGCCATTTATTGTGCTTAGAACTATTCTGGTGGCAACTTCTATTGCGCTTACGTTTTCTGTCGCAGCTATGATATCGACAGACATCAAATCTGAGGCTTTCATGTGTCCTTCATCCAATACATGTTTGCAACAATGCATAAGAAGGTAGCAGAATAGGAGATGCGCTCGAATATCTGGAAACTTACCTATTCCATATATATAAAAAATTCCTCATGAAAGCTAATACAAATATCAGTTTTTGAAAAGATTTAAAAATTTAAGGAGTGAGGCAAGTATGAAATTTTCGTTAGCAAGCCTGAGAGGTCTGGAAATAGCTCTTAAAATAAAAGAAGAAACAAGAAGAGGGGGATTTGGTCAGCGGCCCCTCTGAGAATCTTATTGTTGTTCGCTCTTACTCGCCGGTTCCTTTCTTTTTTCTTAGGGCATGGAAGCGAAACCACCTTAGCCTCCTTCGCTACTGCTTTGGTTGCCGCCGCTGCCAGCTCCGCCTGAAGCTTTGCCACCAGCTCTTGCTACCCGTTCCCTTGTTTGTTCCCCTGCAGATGCCAAACCTCTGTGCTGCTTGTATTGTCTTCTGACACGATTCTTCGTTTGCTTCTATTGCAAAGGATAGAGCCAAAAAAAGGGCAGGAAATAATTGAGCAATTGCAGAAGGAACATCCGCGAATAGAGACAGAACGAGACGAAAAGGTCGCTGAAACACGTTACAATTATTTTAAATGCTTCTCAAATCAGACTAAATTATGGTATCATTGACAAGATTTCGCATAATAGCGTGACGATTTTGTTGTACGGTTCTGTTAATTTTATCAAATGTTTAAATGCTTTGATACTATTTATCTCAGTTACACGTGAAAAAAACCTCATCTGACCCTATTGAAGACAAATCTAACAAGCATAGGATACTGTTGGTTGATGATGACCCTGATATAGTTGAGGTTTTGAGGCGAGGGCTTAAGGTTAAGGGCTTGCATGTCGATGCTCATACATCCCCGCAAGAAGCGCTGCAATCA
>JALYGW010000094.1 GCA_030776915.1 Thermoproteota archaeon | reverse complement strand
TGCATACCATAGAGCAAGATAGAGTATGTAGTAAGTAGCTTTGACAGGCCGGCTGTGTTCCTCTATCTACTCATGACGCCAGTTGGATTTGTTGTTTTCTGAAGTGCATTTCTATAGAATTTTTTCTACTCTCAAAAAGACATACGCGTACCAACCGATGAGTTCGACCGAGCTTCGAAAACATCTTGAGACATAGGCTATATCTGTCTACAAATAAGGATTCCAGAAAACATATTCAAGCTTGTTTCTACCGTCTTTGCTTCCTTAATCTCTCAACTTGTTCCTTTGACGGTTTATAGAATTTGATATGAGGCGGAGTAAATCGATCCATAATATCATGACCAAAAGGCATGTCGTTTGCGTTTTCGTGATGATGAAAATGCCATTAACTAAGGACTTTGTTAGTTAGTTTGTTCGATGGCTGATTGAACCTATGTCCATGCGGATCACCGCTCTACTAAAAAGATTAGAACATGCCATAATTCCAAAAAGCGGTCGGTTCTCTTCTTCAAATCCAAGATCCTCGCCAGTATCCAGCGGATAGGTCTTTACACATCCATCATATTTTACATTTCTGTCCTGACCAAAGGGATAGAAAGGATAAGGAGAAAGATTTGTAGTAATATGTTGAGCATCATTATTTTTTGCCATTACGAGGACTCACCTAGTTCATATGAAAATGGCAATTTGGTATGTCAAGACAAGCGTTGACAATTAGATACGGACTAGAATTATCAGATCTTAGATAAATGAATATTGGCTCATAATCATGGCATGCGAAGTCATCATGCAATTTTGATATCACCAATAATAGAACTATTGAATACAGAATTCATTATTTTGATCTTGCAAGATTCTATAGTATAGGGTGTTAGGATCACCGCTAATACATTCATCTGCATATATACTATAGGTTCGTATTGCCGAGCACATTTAAATGAAAAGAATACCTTGTATCCTCCTAGAGCATATTTTGTCCTGTCCTCTTTTAAGCTTAAACGATCTACCCAGCTATTCCAAGTACGTAGCCTTTGCATCTTCATCCATACATATCACCAAGCCTGTAGTCTAACAACAGAATGTCTATCTTTTTGCCCTTTACCTTTCTTTCTTCAAAGTACTGTCCCCTCAATGTTTTGTATACCGATAATCTAATAATACTACTTACTACTGGTTAGCAGATGCAAATCGACACTAACCGATCAAAGTGATATAAAAGGCGTCAAAGGTTAGCCCATGTTACTAACCTAAAAAGGCATCATTAACCACTACTATTTTCCCTTGCAAGCTGTGTGCAAAGCTGGAGATGTTGCTTTTCTTCTCTCAAGATGGACTTAACTTCAGATGCAAATTTCTTATCTTTTACTTCCTTGGCTAGTTCGCCCAAGACTTCATAGTGTGTAACTTCTCCCCCTTCTGCCAAATACAAAAATTCAAGTGCATCAAGTGTGTCAGGGTCTTCTCCAAGGTATATCTGCATCATTTCTGATACTTTTTGTGAAGCTTCTTGGGCATGTTGTCTAATGCTTTGCTGATCCAGACTTTCTGACTCTGAAACTCGTTGCATTACTTGTTCAATCTTTGTCTGGTGGTCTGCCGCCTCTTTCTTCATTCCCTGAATTTTACCTTTTAATCCTCTTTTGTCCAAAAGCCCCTTTGCAGATAATTCCTCTACCGCTTTTTGAGCAGCCATTTCCAAACCCAAAACTTCTCCTATCTGTTCTTCAAGCTTTTCTTTTTCTGCGATATATTTTCAGTTCTAATGGCAAGCTACAAAGCATAATAAAGAATGCAGAAAATCATAGCTAAAAAGAGCTCTTACTTGTCCTTAAATTATGACGCTGGTGGATCCTCTAATGCAGGACTGCCCTTCCATTTCTTGAAAGAGTTCTCTTGTCTATAAAACAAACATAATCATAATTTCATATGCCTTAAATATCATTTTGAGCATTATTTTCTTACGCAATGAGTAAGCAATGTGGCAATTGTTCGACGGAATTATCAAAATTTTCCTTGTTTAGCTCCAACAAAAAAGAAGATCTACAGATACATTAGTGCTGTCTTATGTTGGATTTGCTTTGACGAGGTTCGCTTTCGCCACCACCACCACCATCACCAACAGTTAGAAAAAGAAGAAGGACAACGGCAACGCCATAACAAAAAGTAAGAAGCTGTATGTTGTTTTATTCGTAGATGGGTTTTCCTTCAGAAGTATATCCTTTAATCCTTTTGCCAGGAGGAGGTGGTGCATTAGTAGGATGCGTAGGCTGAGGAGTTGTTTTTTCCTTGACTTTTTCTGCGGTTTTGTCTTTCTTGCGTCGTAGTTTGTCTAGAAAGCCCATTAGTATTAGTTGTTATTGGATCGCAACAGATAAAAGGATTGCAGAGAAAAAGGTAATAACAATCCGACTTTAGGCTTAAAAATCGAATGTAAAAGCAAATGGCATATCTGCCAATGCGTTTTAAGTCAGGTTTGGTTAGAAGGAAAAAAGAAACACCATCTTTGAAAGTTGAAGTCAAGATCAAAGGACAACAATGTCAAGGTATCTTGTTTATTATAAAACAAGCCAAGACCCTCTTTGACTCGTTCTTATCAGCCTATTGAAAAAGATCATAAAGAAAGTGAAATTGTGGATTCTGTGATTTTCCTTTAGGCTCTTGTGTCGTATTATCTTCTTATAACCCAAGTCGCTCAAGTAGATAAGCTACATGAGATGACTAGGATGGTTTCGCTCCTGTTGCTGCTGCTCTATTTTCTTCTACTGCTTTCTCCTATGTTGCAGGTGCCGGTCCAGACTCTATTACTATTTCCTTATTTAGGATAATCTCATTGTTATCAAGTGCTTGTTTTGTGCATTCTGAGTAAACTTGCCTAAAACTTGGGAGGTCTGGATATGTCAGTACGTTGTGCTCTTGGAAGTCAGATCGCCGAATATCTTCAATTATCGAGGATATGCTACTGCTGCGGTCTTTGATCTTTCTCTGTTTTTGATGCGTATTGGCTGTACTGATGAGGCTAGCACCGCCAACGACCCTATTGTATTTGTATTCATTATTTATCATGGCGAACCTATCATCCTACCGCGATATTGATTCAGGAGCTCAATCGCATAAGTATCAAGCTGGTCAATGCGTTGTCTACTGTATGCACACATATAGCTATTAATGATGTGTCAAATTTCTTCTCCAATACACTTTCATAATTCAGTCCTTCTTGTATCAAGCCCAAAAAAAATGAATTAATATCTCCAACCCACCCAAAGCCTTTTCTTCCCTATACAAGGGATTCCTCAAGCTTCCTACTCAGTCTTGTGATGCTTCTTTGAATCTCAAACTCGCTGTCTGGCTTATAGTCATAGCTGGCATCCGGATGTCTAGGATTGCAAGGTCATATACGTTTGGCTTGAATGATTGCAGCGCTTCTTGCGGGGATGTATGAGCATCGACATGCAAGCCCTTAACCTTAAGCCCTCGCCTC
>JALYGW010000093.1 GCA_030776915.1 Thermoproteota archaeon | reverse complement strand
CATAGAACACTCTGCAGCTCATGTTGGAATGCGAAACTACCCTAACTCCAACCTTGATATTTTGGACATCAGGGCCAACTTCAACTACTGTTCCTCCTACATCGCTTCCTGCAATATGTGGAAGGGGAGTCTTGACTGGTTCGCCCCATATAGCCCAAAGATCGTTATAGTTATAAGCCGCTGACTCAACCTTTATCAAAACTTCATAAGACTTTATCTTAGGAACGTCTATATCTTCAATTTTGACAATCTTTGTCGGATCCTTGTTGTATTCTCGAAATACTGCTGCCTTCATATAGCAGCAAGCACATTTCACACTTTAAATAGTTAACTCATGCCCGAACTGATGAGTATATAGGTTAGCTGGGTGTTTAGCGCCTTTCAAACCGGAATTCTTTCTTTGGCTGTTGGATGCGCAACAACAGCTGCTTTAATTCATCATCAGTTAGCGGGCGATTGATCCTGCCGGAGGAAGCCGCACTGATAAGGTAATTTTCAACAGTCAGTGCAAGATCCGGCTTGACAAGCCGTATATTCATCAGCCGCTGGCGTGCCTGAGGATCGAGCACCACCTGCAAAACCCGCTGGCGCATAGCCGCAGCCTCGGCTTCTCGCCTTCTTATTTCCTCATCATTTGGTTGCGAAGGTTGTGAGACTGACATGCTCTTATGTGTAGCGTTGGAGCTGCGGCACAGTCTTGACAAGCTCTTTATGGATTTCAGTAGCCAGCCTATCCATCTTTTTCATACCTTCACTTGAAATTATTCTTCCCTTGTGTTGTACCTTGACAATGTAGCCAGATGCTTCCAGTTGATGAAGGGCATTTCGAATGATGGCGCCACTCGAATCCTGATGGTGGGCAAGGTTGTATCCGATCTTTTTCCTGCCGCCGTAGGCAACTTTCAAGTCGGCAACTCCAACAGGACCATGAAGGTAAACTTTTCTAAGTAGAGAAGCGCACCTGACGTACCACCAATCTTTATTTTGAGGGATTCTTTGTACATGCGAGCCTGTCTTGACAAATTGCGACCAAGTCGGGGGCTCTATTTTTTTGTCCTTCTTCAGCTGATCAGCTAGTTTGGCAATCAGCTTGTCAGCAGGAACATCGTAAACCTTGGCCATATAGTAGTTCGGAAATTTCCTTAGCCCCTATAAATCCTTATTCCATATCAAGATTTTGCGGTAGGTGTGGTCACACTTCAGGCATGTAATCCTCACAGCCCTTGTTTTTGCCCTGCCGACCCTTACCCGAGCGGTCCGACCTGGTACTATAAAGGCCTTGCACCTTTTGCAGTAAAGCTGCCTTATCTCATATGGCAGGCGTATACGTAGGTGTATTGCTATCTTTTTGGCTTGACGAGCCTGTTTCGCGGCAAGATGATTATCCTTCTCATGCAAGGCTTGTTCTACGAGCGCATCAATATGTTCTCTGGCTATTTGCTTAGCTTTCTGCTTCTTTTTATTCAATGCTTTATAACAGAAAGTAGATGCACCTATTTGATAAGCCTTAGTAACTGTTATTTAATTTGAAAAACCATTAATTTTATTGGCAACATTTGACGAACTGGAGGAGCTTGCGAAAAAATATGCACAACTCAAACAACACGATAATGCCAATGAAATTGACAGGGTAGAGCTTGCACGCTTGGCTATCAGGATCATCGATTCAATATCATCTCCTTCCTTTTTTCTTCCGCTTGAAAAAGATGCATTATCCAGCGACGGAACAACTACCTATATATACCAAAATAATGCAACATATCCTGCGATATTTGATCTTCTTGCTGAGATCCTTCATATAACGGTGCCAATAGAGATTGGCCGGGTGAAATTTGGGCCGGGTGAAATTTTAGTCGCTGCCCAAGATAAAAGTGAAGCAGACATTGAGCTTGAACTATCTATAAAAGAAGTGCAAAAACTGGTGTATGCCAGAAGGGCAGAAATATTTACAAAACATGCTGGCGCCGCTCCTTAATATAGGACACAGCCGGCACCAACTAATACGATAACGCTCATCATTGCCGAGGCTGCACTTGAGACAATCCCAGATGAGATTGCCGGCCACGCCGCAGTAAGGAATCATTCTCGCAGGCTCCAGCAGAAATCATCAGAAATTCTGCTTGATAGGAGCTATCACCACGCCGCAATGAAGCGGCTGCCAGATAGCTGGAAGCGGGGCAGACCGGATATCGTCCATTTTGCGCTAATGGAAGCTCTATCGACTCCTCTTTTTAGGAATATGATGCTCAGGGTCTATATCCATACAATAAATGATAAGATAATCACCATTGCTGACAATCTGCGCATACCCAAGTCATACTTTCGTTTTGAAAGGTTGATGGTGAGCCTGTTCAGAGACGGTGTAATCAAAAGCAATGAAGGGAGTATTCTAATGGAGTTATCCGATGGCACATTTTCAGATCTGATTGATATAATCAACCCTGATATGGTCATCGGGCTATCAACTGTTGGTGTCCAAAGCAAAGCCCAAAAAGTGGCTGAAAATGCTCAAAGCGCAGACCATTCCAGCCTTGTGGTAGGCGGCTTTGCAAAGGGTCACTTTTCAGAAAACGTCACAAGATCCCTAGGTCCTACATATTCTATCAGCAACATTGCGCTTGAGGCACATGTCGTCATTGCAAGAATATTGTATGAATGTGAAAAGTTACTTGAAGAAGGCATCGACCATGAAGGCAATAAAAAGTGCAGTCAGATAGGGGCTTGAAAACTTGAACACAGTCCATGAAGCTTTCTCGCTTGGCTTGACCAGTAGCCAAACGGAGAATGCGATCATGACTACACCAAAGACACCTGCAGTGACTAAATAGATCATGCCAAAGTGATTGAAAAAGAAGGGAAGCACACTGAACACCACCATCATCAATGTAGTGCCGGCAATGATCCTGACGGAGAACTTTTCTGATGACACAACTGGAAGCATCGGCACACCAGCCTTGGTATAGTCCTTTTTGACATGCAATGCAAGGCTCCAGATGTGGGTTGGAATCCAGAGGAAAACAAGCCCGGCCATCACAAGGCCTACCTCAATGTTTTGAGTCGTTACAGCAATATATCCTATCAACGCAGGAGCGCCGCCTGAAAAGCCACCTAGGATGATGTTTGACTGGCTTCTTCGCTTGAGCCATTTGCTGTAAACAAGGATGTTGTCGAAGAGGCCAAAGGCCATCAGACCAAACGCCCAGATATTGATAAACCAAGCACAGGTGAGCGAAATTGCTGCCATTATCAGGCCAAAGATTAGGGCATTCCTTGGAGATATCCGCCCCGAGGGTATTGGACGGTTCTTGGTGCGCTCCATTATTGCGTCAATGTCGCGGTCGTTGTATCCAGTGATGGTGTCAGCAGCCGCCGATCCAGCAGCCACTCCACCCAGCAAAAGCACCCACGTCAACAGAGTTATAGGGACGTCAAATAGAAACGAAGCTGTAAGCGCTGCTCCAAATGCCGTGAAAACAAGCAGATACCAGATCTTGGGCTTTGTAAGCTCGTAATAGTCCTTGAGCTTGCTGCCAACTGTTATCTGGCGAGGTATTGTCAATTGCTCGGCGTCGAGAGTAAAGTGAAATTACTAGTTATTTATATCTTCAAACTTTTTTCTACTTTGCAATTGATGTCGGGTACGCCAGCTCGCGGGTTGTCTTGCGCATCTCAATGAATGTCTCTGTCTTTTGCACTCCCTCAATGCGTCCAATCTTTTCCGAAATTAATTGATGCATTTCGTCAAGTGAGTGTGCATTCATTGTCACCAAGATATCGAATCTGCCAGTGACTTCAGCCACTTCTCTTACTTCTGAGATTCTAAATAGCTCATTAAGCACATTATCTCTTAGTTTGGAATCCATGTTAATGCCAGTGAGCGCCTTGACGCTAAAGCCAAGTGCCTCATCATTTATGATAATTGTGAATTTCTTGATAAGGCCTCCTTTGACTAAGCGCTTTATTCTGCTGTAAACCACTGATGAATTGACGTTGATTTTCTTAGAAAGTTTTGGAACAGATATACTTGCATCTTTTGCAAGCTCGCTTAAGATTTTAATATCTAAATCGTCAATTCTTCTCATTCAAAATTCAATTAGATCATAAGGTCGGGGATTAATAAATGTATAAAGTATTGTCAAACTAAGGGTCAATTACTAAATTTTAGTGATAACAGGCTCTAAAAATTTCATAATCAATATGTTCGCCTTCGCGATGGAGGCTATATTACATAATGTAGCAATAGCAATTATGGAGCTAGACTTTCGTAATAAGGCACAACTCCCCACACGCTCATCGATGTCTTTTTAGTAGAGAAATTCCTCTATGCTTCATGATAGGTTTAGATGATAACAGGAGAAGAATTGAAGCAGAGCGAATAGCAGAAAGGGAGATCAGAATCGTTAATGAAAATCCTTTGGTAATTAGACCAAACGGCTGCGCTGCATGCCATGTCCTTTTTATGATTGCAAATAAAATGAAGATAAGCGAGCAGGATGCAGCTGACATGCTTTCAGAAGTGCTTCTAGATAACAATCAATTAAATGACCAATTTATAGAGATGGTAGAAAATATACACATGAAACAGAGAACAATGGGTCTGACTTTTGTGTTGAAGAATAGAGAGGCAAAAGACAGACGCATAGAGTCTCAGTTCAAGAATACCCTAAATGAGCTTCTAGGAGACACCTCCTATTATGGCAGCGAGATTGTTCTTAGAAAGCTGATCATGTCTCAGATAGCCCTTGAGCTGGCGCAAAATTTAGGCATAGACTATCATGCGTCCACAGAAGAATTGTACTACTATATGAGAAAGAAAGATACGGAAACTCACACTGAACTTATGCAGATAATTAAGTCAATTATTGATAAAACAATAAAAAAATAGAAAACAACTAGAGAGTCATTTCCAGAATATACTATTATTTTGACAAAAATGTTTCAAAGCAGCAGTGCAGTCTTCTAATAAATTGCGATAAATCTGCGAAATACTTTACTGCTTTAACTCTTTTCAACCCACATACTTGCTCTCAAATGGCGAAAGCTCACGAAGCTCCTTTATAATATTTGATAGAACATTCACTGCCCTGTCAATTTCATCTTTTGTATTGTGTATCCCAAGGCTGAGCCGAAGCGAGCCAGTAATTTCTTCATATGAAAATCCCATTGCCTTTAGCACATGTGACTGTTTTTGCTTTTTAACTGAGCATGCAGATCCGGTGGAGGCAGCAATACCATTTTCATCTAGTTTGATTATCAGATCTTCTCCATTCACTCCTAAGAATGTAAAGTGTGCGTTATTTGCGACTCTCTCAGTACGTAGACCATTCAGTCTCGACCTTGGTATTTCCTTTAGTACGCGCTCAACTAAATAGTTGCGCAGGCCAGCCACAAGCTCTTGGTATTGCCTCATCCTTTTGTTAGCAAGCTCACAGGCCTTACCAAAACCTATAATGCCGGGCACATTCTCTGTACCTGACCGCAGATACCGCTCTTGTCCCCCGCCATGAATTATTGGCAATATTTTTAGGTTGGATCTAACATAAAGCGCTCCTACTCCTTTAGGTCCATTTATCTTATGAGATGAAATGGACATCATATCTACTCCAAGGTGCCTGACATTTAAGGGTAGTTTTCCTGCAGCCTGTACTGCATCAGTATGAAAGAGCGCGCCAGTCTGATGCGCAATTTCGACAAGCTCTTTGATTGGCTGGATTGTGCCGACCTCGTTATTTGCGTACATGATGCTTACAAGTGCCACATTATCTGAAATCACATTTTTCAGTTCAGATGGTCTAACAAGTCCCTCACCTGTCACCGGTAGATGCATAGTGATAAAGCCCCTATCTTCTAGATCTTTGCATGGCTCAAGTACTGCATCATGTTCTATGCTACTTGTAATTATCGTATTCTTCTTGGGTATTTTGCTTTTGACATGTATAGCTGTGCCCTTGAGAGCAAGGTTATTTGCCTCAGTTCCGCCAGATGTGAACGTGATCTCGCCGGGTGATGACGCATCTATCATCTCTGCAACTCTTTTTCTTGCAAGATTTATCGCTCTAGTTGTTTCTCTACCAAACTTGTGTATAGAAGACGGGTTGCCATACTGTTCTTTTAGGTACGGTAGCATTTCCGTAATCACTTCATCTGCAACTGGCGTTGATGCCGCAGTATCTAGATAAATGTGAGAGTAATGTTCGTCGTCAGTCATACCTATCTTTCTCGGGTTACCCCAGATAGATATGTTGCTTTTGGCAACAATACCATTATTTGTATTAATTCAGTAGGTGATTAGGGATAATATTCATGAATGTTGGTTGTTGAAGTTTGTGCTTTCAAGTTCCCCCTGTTAGGCGGAATTTTGCTTTTGTGGGATTCCATAGTATATTCGCTAATGCCTCAAAATAAGCTCAGTATGTTCTAATTCACCTAAAAGCTTCTAGGCTTTGCTTCTGCTCTATTATTACTTTTACTTCTTTATGTACTGATTATTTAGTTCTTTTAAGGTAATAGTTAGAGATACTTCTGAGCCATCAAATCCTCCTACCTTTGATTTTGGAATGACATACTCTGCTGTAGGTCCTCTTTCAAGGGTAAAGGTGTCTTCTTCGACTTCAATTACGTTGCCAGCATCTCCACCATCGCTTGTTCTGGCGTTCTTGTGAATTATGGCTTCCCAGTTTGGTATGATATCAGACATATCTCCTAATTCACAATATATTAATTCACAATATATGATTACCACACCCACCGATTTAAGGGCTTCTAAGAGGAGGTCAGATAACAAAAGGTGGCATTCTGTAAGAGGGTGGTGTCCGTGAATGTTAAGATAAAGGTTTTTCGATTTGCTTCTAAATGGGAGTTTAGGTTGCTATCAGGGTAGATGACCCACTTGAATGATCTTGATTGAAGAAGATACAAAAAGTAAGAAGAGCAAACTGTAGGATACGGCATTGGCATTGCTACCGAATTTGTCCGACAACTACTCAAAAACAAGCGTAACTTAATGCCATAGTGTACTAGATTGATAAAATTGGACCGGGTGGGATTTGAACCCACGACCTCAGCTCAGCCAGTTTTCTAGGCTCTATTCTTTATTACCTATCTAAAGCTGGCAGCTATACCATCTATGTTATGTATGGAGATGGGAGTGATGTAACTAAGC
>JALYGW010000092.1 GCA_030776915.1 Thermoproteota archaeon | reverse complement strand
CTTCTTCTTCTTCTTTCTCATTAATAGAACCTGCCTGATAGCACCATATAGGGGATCCAAAACTGCCTTTGCTTTGCTTCCACCCTCAAGTGCATTAAATACTCCATTATTATGGTATTCGCCAGCGACTCCTATGTCTGATCTAATAACTATCTTGTTTTCATCACGTATTATGGTACGGGCATCAACAGATATGCGCTTGTTTATAGCTGCAAGTATAGCAGAGCTGCCGTATACTACGAAGTGCTCGCCAAACAGGATTACCTTAGCAGGTGCAGACGCCTTTCCATGGCTCATATGAACACTATGGAAGAATATCCTACTACTGCACTTATGTCTCCTGTAACATCTCCGCTTGTTGCATACCTTAGCAGTTCCCCTCTTGTAGCACCAAGGTTCTTAGCGGCTACCATCATCGTCGCCATCGCGCCATAGCCACACGCAGAAACGTTCAGCCTCTCAAGGACAGTGTAAAACCTGTTAACGTCAAGTGCAAGTATTGCCTTTATCAGCTCTCCATCCTTCCTATATGCTTCGCTATTTGGTTCATAGTGTGTAAAGTCCGATGATGCTAATAGCAGAGTAGAACCAAGGACATCCATTTCAATAATCGTCTGTGATATTGCATTCCCAAGGTCAAAAGCTATATCTCTATTCTGAGAGACTAGTACAACTGGCACAATTTTGAAATCTTGCTTGATGCATTGCAAGAAGGGCAGTTGAACCTCCAAACAATGGTCTCTACTGTGTGCATAATCGTCAAAGTATAGAGTGGCTGATCTTCTTCCTATTTCCTCAGCCATCCGGGAATTGACTTTTACATCACCAAGCGGCGTCTCCCATATTCCATCTTTCATGGCAGCCACCCAAGAGCCTATGCCATAGTGATTTGGACCCGCCATTATTACATTATGAAAATCTGCTGATGATATTTTGTAAAAGCCATTTGCAGCAACCGCGCCAGAATAGGTATAGCCTGCATGAGGTGATACAATGCCATACATCTTTTGCCGCTTATTGGTAGAGGGAGCAGTAGAAGTCATGCTCATGCCGGGACCAAAGCGCTGGTTGCGAAAAGATTGGTCAATGAGCGCCCTTAGCTCCCTAGCATTGTCCGGATAAAACATGCCTGCGACAGCAGGCGCTCTTCTTGTCAAGGTATTCCTCCATTAGATTAGATTCAAAACAAGTAATATAATTGGATAGTTTCTAGCGAAAATGTACTCTTCTACCATAAAAGGCCTTGTCGTCTTGTTAACTCTAACACCAGACATGACAAGATTTTGTGTACCTTCTAGAAATAGAAATAAAAATAAACTGCCTGGTCGTACAGTCAATACGAATTGTAGTCTCGTTGTCTGGTCTTTCATCTCTCTGTGTATTATTTGAGCAGTGACTTAAGAGAAGAATAATTATTGAGTGAGCTGGCCTACCGTAGCATCGATAGTGTACGTGACAGTGAATGGCTCTGAGCTTCGTTTATGAAATACTAGTCCACTACCGGTGAATTCAAATGTGCCAGATGCAGTCGGAACATCTCCTGTGATTATGTTGTTGTCAACTATGCTTGTAAGATGAGAATAGGTTATAGTCGTGCCATTTATTACTGCAGTTGGGGGCTGTCCATGTGCTTCATCAGGTGGCTGATCCGGCCTATAGATGTGTATTACCTCTACTTCTATGGGCTTACTTGCTGTAAATGTGACCTGACCCGTATAGATCTTTCCATCATCTCTTATCGGCAGCGCAAATACCACTGCATGAGGAAGATTCCCTGTGTGCGCTACAGGAGCTGCGCTTGACATCGCAGTCTCTTGTATCCTATAAATTTCTTCACTCTGTTGCTGTGCAGTTGCCTGACTTTGCATTCCTATGTTAGAAGCAGATCCTATTGAGAATGCAAGCCCAGCAGCCAATAGAATTACTATTGTTATGACCCTTATTGATGCTCTAGCTTTATCCACTCAATCATTTCGATTTAGACAATGATATAGGTTCCGTTATTTGCCTCTACACCGATCTTAACAAAATAAAGGTTGTCCCACACTAGCGTAAACATGTGTGTATGTTAGAGAATTGATGTCCAGGCTGCACGGCGGCTTGAATTATCTTCTCCAATGTTTGCAGATACATGAAAAACTGTTCAGATATTTACCGGTGCACTAACTTTACACCTCGGTAGAGTCTTGCAGTAATCTAAATCCTAGATACTATTATTATCTAACCAGAGCTTTCTACGATACATCACAGCTTGCTCGATTCATTATCATCTAGCTAGTGCCAGCAACGCATAGCCTGCTCCTGCAGACGCCAGTTAATAGTATTGATGATCATTTGCCAGCATTGATGTATATGATTTTGGCTAAAGTCAGGTTAGTTCCTCGACTAACTTTGTTTCAAAGTCGTCGATTGAAGCTTTCTCCAGCATTTCGCTGTCGGACTTGATGGCTCCCTGCTTCTTGAGAACCTCTCTGGCTAAAAGCCAGTAT
>JALYGW010000091.1 GCA_030776915.1 Thermoproteota archaeon | reverse complement strand
ATAATCATTTAACTCCTATTATAGTGCTTATTACATCAGATATAGCCAGTAACATCATAAAGCAGGCAGAGAAGCTCAAGGCTCGGGTTCGAAGCCACGCTTCAAGAATTGACGAGAACTTTAAGGTAGGAGTCGAGATCGAGATATGTCTTATAGATGACAAGGGGACACCAGTTGACGCAAAACCCGTTATCGAGCTGCTACGACAATATCATGATATTGACTTTGAGTATGGCATATGTCAGCTTGAATATAGAACAGAGCCAGTTTCCTTTGAAAGCCTTACACAGCTAAATTTACAGTTTGAAGATTTCATAGAGCACCTTGACCTAATTGTCAACAAAGTCTACAAAAATGATGTATTCCCTGTATTTTTAGGATCGAATCCGTCGCCTCACATTTTGAAGGACGGTCTCATTACAAATAAACCGCGCTACCTACGACTTGCAAGGTGGCAGAATAGAATCCCTGACGTAGAAATTGACGGACAAAAGTTCAAAGCACTCCATGTCGCTGCTGCTATTCAGGGCTTCCATCTACATTTGCAGGGAAAAAACCCCAACTTTACGGCGCAAATGTTCAACCACATTCTGAATTTAATCCCTTCTGTGATATTGCTTGGAGCAAATAGCAGACTTTTCGCAGGCAGAGTGTTTTCACTCCACGAGCCAAGAATTTATCTCTACGATCAGTCGGAGCAGCAAAACTCAGGGTTCCCAAGCATATTACGGTACCTCGGCGGTGTAGAAGATTACATTGACTACATTATTTCAAGAAAGCCGGTGGTTGCAAAGGACTACTTTGAACTGGTAAAAGAGCGTCATGACGACGCCCGCATTCGGATCAACACAGGCTTTTACAGAGTCGAGACAAGAGTTATGTCTGTGCAACCGACTCCAAAAACGATGATGGCAATGATAGAGTTTTTCACCGGCTACCTGCACAGAGCTATCCACGAAGAACTGGAGCTGCGCCCCTTGCCAGCTATCAGAGAGGAGAGGCAGGCTGTTGTAAGATCAGGTTTTAACGCTAAGACACATTTTAACATCATCGAAACGGTCAGGAGCCAGCTTGTATATGCAAGGAAAGGCATTTCCGACCTTGGTGTGAAACCAGATTTTCTAAACATACTTGAAAAGCGGGTTGAGAACAAGACTACTGCTGGCGAATACGTTGCTAGATTATGGCAAACTAAATTCAATGGCTCCATAGAGCAAACCATACAGGAGGTCGTCGCAGACATTTGGGAAAGAACAAAGAATAACCAGCCTATTTACTAGTGTTCGCTTGTATAGGTGTGGTTATATTCAAGAGAATGAATAATTATTGCCGCCATCATCATCATCATCGTCGTCGTCGTCGTCATTATCATCATCTAGCATTCATTTGGCTAATCGCTCCAAAAGCCGCGTGTAATGACGTACTGTTTTTCTGCTTCATAGATACTCCGATACACCTGTTCGTCGTCGACATAGTTGCGCAGGATCCTTGCTGCAGTGTCAGCACCAACCCCGTGGCCGGACAGCACTATTAATGCTGTTCTACCAAAGTTGTTTACAAGTGACGCTACTTTCCATGCACGTTCAAACTTGTGGTTCTGCTCCGGCGTCAGCTTACCACCAGTAAGGCGATTCCGAATTATTCTTGACATTTCGTCGTCTGACCAGAACGTAGCACTGACAAGGCGCGACCGGCAGTTTGGGCACGATATTTCTTTGGGCACGTCCTTTGTTTCCATTACTCGTTCCCACTTACCACAGCGTATGCAGACAAGCCGATGCTTTGTTTTTTCGAGCCGTTCTTTGACAAGTTCTATAACTCCCTTCTCAATGCTCAGAGGCATGGCTCCAGCCATCTTTGCTGAATGTTCTATTATCGGCTTTGCGAGATCTGAAAATTCATTCACTTCAAGCCAGTGGATCGTAATCTTGCCTTGCTTTATGTCATCAAGCACCTGCTGGGTCTGCTGTATATCATACTTATCATGTACTAGTTCTCGTATAGATTCGGCGCTCACAGGCGTCTTCGAATATCTGTCGTAGATCATGCGTGCTACCTTTTTGTCATACACCGCTTCCTTGCTTACCATGCCAAACCTTTTGGCGACCATCCATACCTTCCAATTGATATTATGAGTGCCAGTCAGCGCAGCAATGAGGACAGGCTCAAGGTCGTAGACATCGCGTAAAGCCGCTTCAATCTTCCCTTGCGTTATTCTTGCACTTGAAGTCAGCATGATCCTATAGGCATCCGACCTTGACTCCACAATGTATCCAATCTGTGATGACAATATTGTAGACAAGAGGGATGCAATAGTATTGTTCACCTTTGACCCGAAAGCACAGTGCATTACAAGCATGTTGCGCGAAGCATAGCTTTCAACTACAATGTTCTTTGAATCCGGTATCACCTTAAGCATCTTCAGTATGCTGTCCATTATGGGTGTCGACAGCTTGATCCGACCAGTTGCCGCCTGGTTGCGTACGACTCCCACCTCTTCTGCGGTCTTGAAATCAACGGGTATCATTTCGCCTACCCAGTAGGGAATGTTAATCGCAGCCCCGCGTAGAGGCTCAACGTTTACAACTAGACGCACTTCATCGACAGACAGTATGCGCCACTGCGACCCCTTGAGCACAAATACATTGCCTTTTTCGCCGTAATCGCCGACGAACTGCTGGTCAAGTGTGCCTATCCTGCGCTTGCTTATTGAATCAATGACTTCAAACTTCAGAACATAGGGTATCATTGAGGCATTCTCGAAGTAATACTTGTACGCTTTTATCTTGCGGGTATAGGTACGAGCTTCGCGCTCGTACTTGATGACGTTGTGGCCGGCCAGTATGTCAAGGCAGCTTTCAACATCAAAAAGACTGATGTTTCTGAACGGATAAGTCTGAGTTATGATGTCGTATGCGTAGTCCACATTAACGGGATCGCGACTCTGCATTGCAAGTCCAACTAGATGGTGAGCCATCACATCAAGCGCTCCTTCGTGTATCTTTTGCTGCTCAATTGAGCCTCTTTTCATCCGGTGAATTATTGCAAGTGATTCTATCTCATCGTGAGGATTGTTAGTCACTATCAGCCCCTTTGCAAAGCTTCTTTGGTTGTGCCTGCTCCTGCCGATCCTTTGCATCAATTTTGAAACTTGTCGAGGAGATCCGTAGTGAATAACAAGATCTACTGAACCAATGTCAAGGCCTAGCTCAAGCGAGCTTGTGCAGACAACAATACCTGGTATGCCAGAACGGAGTGTGTGTTCTGTCTCTTCGCGCATCTCCTTTGAAAGCGAGCCGTGGTGAACATCCACTTTGATATCACTCTGGTTCTTCAGGATGGTGCCTAGGTATTCTGCCTCGTCCCTTGTATTTGTAAAAAATAGGATTGTACCCTGTATGTTGTTGGTCTTGACATATTCCGTAACAAAGTGGGCAACATCGTTGAGTGATCCCCTTACAAATTTGACGTCAATGTCATAGCTGCGACTTGCAGAGTCAACAAGTACTGCGCAGCGCCTACCAGCGCCGCAAACAAACCGGGCCGCCTGTTTTAGATTTCCTACCGTGGCAGAAAGCCCTATTCTCGTTATAGGCTGCGATGATATGGCCTGCAGCCGCTCAAGGCTTATTGAAAGGTGAGCGCCGCGCTCATTTGCCACTAGCTCGTGAACTTCGTCTACTATTGTCCACTGTAGACCCTTTAGAGCCGCCAGCATCTTAACGCTTGTCAGAACTATTCCAAGAGACTCAGGTGTTGTTATCAGCACATCAGGTGGATTTTCAACTATCTTTTTCCTTGCCAAAGCGGTAGTATCACCGTGCCGGATTTCGACCCTTAGACCTTCTGACTGCGCATACTGTACGATACGGCGAAGGACATCATTATTGAGCGCACGCAGGGGTGTGATATATATCGCCCTAATTGTGCCGGTGCTATGCTCTTGATGGGCAAGCATAGTAAACACGGGCAAGACAGCTGCTTCAGTCTTGCCAGAGCCTGTAGGAGCGACCAGCAGGCAGTTTATCTTTCTCGAAATGATCGGCAATACCTTGCGCTGTATTGTAGTTAGAGAAGAAAACCCTTCTTTTCTGAATTTGTTTATAATAATATCTTCTGCAGTATGGTAGCGGTTATTGTTGTTGTTGTTGTCACTTCTCAGTGTCTGCAGCTGTTCCGGTGCGCTGCTGCTGTTGTTGTTGTTGTTCCCGTTTTGCTTTTGCGCTTGATTTTTCATAAACCATCACTGCGAATAGGCCGGCAATGAACAGCCCTATGGCAACTATGACGTACGAGTCAAAGTTTGCAATTGCTTCTCCACTCATCGGAGACTAAAGTCACTATATGCTCAATAAATATATTCGTATATTATTTGACTCATGATGCTAGGAATAAACAATACTAGCCCGTCGATCAGTTATATACATTTATTGCAACTTTGGTATGTGTTGGATGTGGGCAGTTTTTTCATCAGTGTAGGGTGATACTATCGGTATTGTATGCGGGCCTTAGTCTTGGATTCCTGAATCTCGTTTGAGTATAAAGCTGCTAGAGAATTTTGATGACCCGTACAATGGTAGTCCATGCTATGCGAAGAAGAACACTTTGATGAAGGACTTGACAAAGCTGTGACTCTACAACCATCCCCGTAGTTAATCAAGGTAATGCCAATAGATGAATGCTGACTTTTTCTTGACTTAACTCAGTTGAGGCTCTCTTCCCTCAAAGTGCTTCCTGACAGGTTCTATTATCTTGTTAATATAAGTTGCAGTTGAGTTCTTCAAATCCATCGGATGGATCTTTTTTGTAACAAAATCATGCTCTATATCCTTGTAGTTTGTATATGTGATGCTGCCACCATATTTAGTAGGCCGCTCAATTACAAACTCGTCAAACTCATGGAATACCACATAGCGCACTAGCTCCAGAATTGGGTTACCTGCTGCAACTTCTACAGGGCAAAATGCTTTGCCTATTTTGTTGCGGATCGTCTTTTCGTCATCATGGATAAGGATCCCACTTGCTGGCTTGCTCTTGCTCATCTTGCTCGATATCCTCGTATCTTCACCAGTATCTTCATCAAGGCTGATTCGCAAAGGCTCTGACAGGCCTGGCAGTAAATGATGATGCACAAGTACTGGAACCTTCCAGCCAAGCTTGGGAAAGATCTCTCTGACAAGCATGTGGATCTTTCGCTGATCCATGCCAGCGTGCACAATATCAAGGTCAAGCGCCTTTATGTCAACTGACTGCATTGGCGGATACAGCAACTGTGACAAGTCAAGGTTCTTTTCGGCCTCGCTCCTGCCCATTATGGTAAGAGATCTAATCGTCCTTGCAAGTGTCATGTGCTTTGAGAAGTGTACAAAGTTCTCCCAGTAATCTTTAGTCCTCTTGTAGAGGTCGCTTCCAAGCACGATATTGACGCCAGGGCAGAAGAATTTGAAAGCCTCTGTGTAATATTGCGAGACTTTCTTTATCCTGTCCCAGTCACCTCCCATCTTGTCATTGATGTACGTGTGCCAGTCAGCTAGAAATACGGTAGTGTTAATTCCTGCCTTCATAAAGTCGTTTATCTTAAATCCAGTCATGACAAGGCTGCCAATGTGTAGTATGCCTGATATTTCCAAGCCGATGTAGTGCTTTGGATGAGTCTTTGTTTCAATCAACGCATGGAGCTCATCTGCTGTGACGACCTCCTCTGTCGGCTCACGCATTATGAATGCCAGTCGCTCATCGACATCCATTGTTGTAAGAGAAATGCGACTAACACACTTCTATAAACCTTATACCGGGGCATAGATGCCAGTAGTCACATAATGTTCTAGGAAGGTTCACCAAATCAAATAAGCAAATGTAGATAAAATTGCTATCCATAGCAGTAGAAACCGGGCAAGTTAGTTGGTACTGACTACTGCCCCTTGTGTACGGAATACCTTGCAGCGTGTAATACACAGAAGCAGAAGCACAGAAGTGAGAGCATCTGGCAATAGATGCAAAATTCCTTGCTGCTCCTTCTGAGTTCTCGAAAAATCCTTAACCCCTTTATATTCTATTTTGGTTGATAATAGACGTGGCAAAACACCACTATTACCTGCTTGGCGTTGCGGCACTCGTTTTTATTATAACTGCTAGTTTACTGCCATCATCGTTTGCTCAGCAAGACAACGCAACACAGCTGAACGCAACGAGCACTGATGTCCCGGTGCTTGAGCAAATATCTGAGAAGGGTATCTACAGAGTGCAGCTAAAATGGCCTCAGCCCATTAGTGACGTAGAGGATGCCTTGCAGGTAGAGATAGTATTCAATAACGCCAGCGCTCCAATGCCTACGAATACTACAGTCCCCCAGAGAGAGGGCAACGAAACGGGGGTAGGTACTGAAGTTGGAGTGACTGTTCCCGAGGTCCTTGGAGGTGAGCCCATGCATGTAGAAAGCTACGATATTGCAATTTATACTCCTGATGGCAGAAAATTATGGGAGCAGCTTGACCAGCCGGGGCAAGGAGGGAGGGCAACGCAGAGGATCGAGCTTGAAAGTAACTACACAGGGCCAGTCACTATAGATATAAGCGACATCAGGCCAGGCGGAGATGGGAACGAAACCGCTACCGCAGATGACATGGCTGACTCAGTAACATTTACTGCTACAATAATGCCTGAATTTCCATTTGTAACAGTACTACTTGCTATCGGGATTATAGCTACTATTGCTGTAGCTCAGAGGCGTAGGCAACGGCTTATATAAGATTAATCTGAAATAGTTAAAATTGCATGTTCACAAGTCTTTGTGTATGAGCGATATCATTTCATGGGACAAGGCCATTGGCAAGAAGGTGAAATCAAGTGATGACAAGGACCTTGGCAAGGTTGAAAGCATAACCCTAGATTACATTCAAACAAGGGAAGGCATGGTATCAAAGACCTATTACTTTATTCCAAAATATCATTTGAGCGGATACGATGGCGATAAGCTGTGGGTTTCACTTACAAAGGACGAAGTAAAAGCAAAGTTTGAAAGAGAAAGCGCGCCTGAGCCGTCTGAATGGGAGACGCAAGAATATAGAGAGCGCAGGACAACCATTACACGACAGCACCCAGACTTTGCCACAAACATTCCAACATACAAGCCTTCTTCAGACATGGTTCAGCTGTCATGGGATAAGATCATTGGCAAGAAGGTGAAATCAAGTGATAAGAAAGATATCGGCGACGCAGAAAGCGTTGCAACCGACTATATCGAGGTCAAGGAGGGAATGATGAGCAAAAAGCACTACTACATCCCCAAGTACTACATTCAAGGCTTTGACGGCGACACCCTGTACACCTCCCTCACAAAAGATGAGATCAAAGATCGCTTTGAGCGCGATAGTCCACCATCGCCTTCAGAGTCACAAACTCCAGAATACCAAGAGCGGATGCACCAAGTAGAATCTGCCCATCCACAATTTGTTCACGGCGTGCCTTTGATGGCAAAAGAACCCTCAACTGAGATTTCAGTTGACTACTCTGGCACAACGTACGACATACCATGGGATCAGCTGATCCACAAACACGCTAGGACGACTGATAAGGTAGAGATAGGATACGTTGAAAGGATTGGCAATGAGTTCATTGTGGTAAGAGAGGGTGTATCAAATGTTCACGTCTATTATATTCCCAAGACATATATCCGCGATTACGACGGAAGCCAGCTATGGATAGATGCGCCGAGCGGCCTTGTCAGATCCAAGTTTGAGAGAGAGACTGAGCCTCCAGTTGAGGAGCTTCGAGCCATGGCAATAGAAGCTCCGCGTTATAAGAGGGGCGAGCCGCAGACGCAGCGCAAAGAAGAAGCCGATGCGGTCACGGTAGAAACAGACATTGACCTAGATCATAGCAGTACGGAAAAAAAGACAGAGCATGCCTAACCTGCAGTATCTTTTAGGCTACTCTTATTACTAACGAGTAATTGACAAGCCATTCTCTGTGCTTCTTGTAATCAGGGTCAGCTTCCTTTACTAGCTGCCAGAATTGGCGGGAGTGATCAAATTCTATTAGGTGCATAAGCTCATGGATCATAACATAGTCAATGACATTGGGTGGGGCTGCTGCTAGCAGAAGGTTGAAATGAAGGTTTCCCTTTTTTGAGCAGCTGGCCCATCTCGACTTTTGATTCTTTATCGATACTTTATTGTACTTGACATTAAGCCTACTTGCAAGCACTGGAAGTCGGTCTGCAATTATTCTGGCAGTCTGCTGTTTGTACCATTCGTGCATATGCTGTTTATATCTGCGCATATCAGTAACATGAAACGTTATCAGTTTAAGGGCGTCACTGATCATCGTTGACGACTGCCGATCCTTTACTACATGGAATCGATACCTGCTGCCGAGAAAATAGATGGCATATGGCTCAAGCCCTCCGCAGCACTCTTTTAATTTGCCATAGTATTGAGAGGTCTTGAGTATCCAGTCGCGCTTTGAAGCAACAAAGCTCTCAAGCTCTTTGGAATTGTAGTTCAGTGGTACCATTGCCTGCACGCCATTTATGCCGGATACCAGCCGCAACCTCTTTGTCCTCTTGTTTGGGCAGATATCAATTCTAATGGTTGTGTTCTCGGTAAAAACAAGTGACAGAGGCAATCCACAGATTTAGTTTTGATAGTTGTTAAAGAATTTTATGTAAAAAACAGAAACCCTCAACTGCATTTTTTCTTTCTCCAAATAATGCGCGGATATAGAATAAATGCATATGCATGCTATAGCTACACTTGACCTTAACTAGAGAATATATGAGTAGAGCACTTTGAGGATGTTAGTTCGTTACTAGATCGTTACTAGCACACCGTTGATATCTTTGTTGTGCAGTTAACCACTTTCACGATTTTTGTTGATCGGAAAAACAAATAACAACAAATTTTATCGCTTGTGACGGTGAGGTAAGATCATTCAATAGAAAAATCTATGATAACATTGCATATTATCCTTTTTAATAAAATGAATTCAAACTGTAGATATCATGGTATCAGGCAAGTATTTCAATAAAGGTGTCAAATCTTTGGATTCCCCTCATGTTGGGCATGTTGTGAGGGAAACATCAGACAAGATTGTAGTCTTTGGCGAAGGCGATGATAGATATGATATCCCAAAAGACAAGATTAGATTTGCCGCAGCCAATGTTCTAATTGACTTACCATTCCATGAAATTGTAAAGAACTACAAAGTCAGCAGAGAGGAGCCACTACCTCTTGATAAAGAGCATGTACATACTATAGATTTACCGGAGCCTGCAGACTTGGCAACATATGAAGGAAAATATCCAAAGTCGCTCTTTAACAAAGGTGTCAGAACACAAGACGAAGAGCACATAGGGCATGTAATGACTGAAGCTGGAGACAAGATAGTGGTATGGGGACACTACAACTGGCGGTTTGATGTGCCAAAGTCAAAGATTATTGCTGCTGGTAGAAACGTGATTTTGGGAATTGATTATAAGGATGTATTCAACTACAAAGTAGACAGGAATGCTCCCTTGCCTACTGGAGAGCCAGTAGAGAAACTCGGATCAGTAGATTTACCATTTGAGATTCGTTCAGAAGGG
>JALYGW010000090.1 GCA_030776915.1 Thermoproteota archaeon | reverse complement strand
TCCTACTTCAGTCCCCTGTATAGTGGGAGTTGCTTGGAATGAGAATAATTATTATTACTATCAGTTAGGTCATCTACTGACCGCCAGAATCAGTCACCACGGGCTACAATAGTACTTATTCATACATATCTCTGGCTGTCGGCGGATAAGAAAAGGAAAGGAGAAAAGGCACTTTATATGTCGCTTTTTTGAAGTTCTTAATGGTCGTATATTTTTTTACTCATTATATGCCATATATTATACACCTATAGGGGGAAGTGAATGTGTGTCACTTCCAAAGCAGGAGTCTGTTCCTGATCCTATTCTATCCTTCTTCATCTGACTCAACTTGCTCTACTGTGATATCGTTGAAATAGCGATGCAGTACACTTCTCCTTTCCATTGCAAGCGGCGGGGAGCAATAATCTTCTTCCACCCAGTATGCGTACCCATTAAACATTCTTGCATTCTCTAGGCCATGTTGTAGCTCCTCTCCAAATGTTCTGAAACCTTGATATCTTGCCGGATCTGCCATGAGCTCTTCTTTTGGCTTGGCCCTGACTACATATATTGTAATTGCAAGTACAGGTATGATATAGAGGGCAGCATTGGCTAAAACAATTTATGAGATAAAACCATTAGCTTCTGCAAGTGCTTGATCTTCTTTTTTATTCTTATATTGAAGACTGATCAAGACAATAGCAGAGCAGTAGAGAAAAATTGTTGAACCTTGCAGGTGAGAAATACATCAACCTAGAAACCTACAGAAAGAACGGAAGAGGAGTCAGGACACCTGTGTGGTTTGTCGAAAGCGGTAGTGGTGACAGTAGCATATTATACGTGCGGACCTCTGACGATACAGGCAAGTACAAGCGCATACGCAACAATCCATCTGTGCAAATAGCTCCGTGCAATATTCGCGGAAGCGTAAAGGGCGAGTGGGTCAAAGGAGAAGCAAGGATAGCCAGCGAAGAAGAGAAGATGAAAGCATTTAAGATGTTGGAGAAAAAGTATGGCATGATGTACAAGATGACACGAATATTTATGTCAGGTAAGAATTATATGGTAATTGCCATACGCATCATATAAAAACTACAACTGAGAGAAAGATTGCTTTAGAAAAAATAAAAAAATGCTACTTGTTCTTTGTAGAGGCTTCCGGAGCGGGGAGGTATGAATCACAATATATGCGACAGCCATCTGGCAAAGTGATTATAAAAAAATTGAATTCACACTATACAAGTTGTGCTAAACTTTGATCGTTACTAGACGTGCAGCTTTATGAATAGTACACATACATACATACAAACTATCAATATTGTTATACAACAATGTTCAAACACGTATTTTTCGGATGGAAGCCATATGAACACTTCTTGCAGATCATGCGGACAATATCTTATACCAGTTTTGCATTGTAATGTCTGCAGGGAGTCCATTTCATGGATCTGCAATAGTTGTGAAAGGTTGAAGGACGTGACGCACTGCCACACAATGATTGCCCAAGATGCCAATAGAAAAGAAGATTGATATTGTGGAAACTAAAAGGAAAAAAAGCATAATCTAAGCTCCGTAGCTAGTCACAAGAGCTAGATATATTCACACATCACGTGTATGTGAATGTGCGAATGTATGCTAGATCTGCCTTGACCTTTTGCGCGCTGCTTCTAGGCGCGGATCTTTTTCCGGATATGGTTCCGGCCTTGGCTCCTCGCCTAGCTGACCTGATGTGGCATCGTTTAATGCCTGGTCTCGCTTGAAGGGATTCCTTCGTTCCGTGCTCATATACAATTATCTCTCCAGCTAATAACTTGGCATCAATTGCTAATATGGCTTTACTAAAAATTCAATAAACACTGTCTTCTAAGAGAAATCATGGATCTTAACAGGCTGTGCGAGCAAGTATTTATGTTGAACGATGACATAAGGTATGCTGGTGTGATCGACAGTACCGGCACACTGATTGCAGGCGGCATGCGCAAAGGTATTGACTCCATAGTGAGCGAGACTGATGAAGAATTGTTCCTCACACAGACTGCATTGCGCAAGTCAATGAGGGAGCGCTTTAATGCATCTATGGGAGGTGCAAGATTCGCTTATGTAGAGCGCGAAAAGATGTCCATACTTACGATTTACATGGCGGACAAGACTCTACTTGTCACACTTGAGCCAAACGTCGACTCCCACACAGCAATAGACATTGCAGACGATGCGCTTGAGCTACTAAACGGCAAGTCCTCTCTATAACTTGAGCAAAATCTTGCCAGCATGCATGCCTGCCTCCATCTTCTTTTGCGCTTCTTTTGCGTCTTGGAGTGGGAAAACAGAATCTATGATAGGTTGGATCTTTTTTCTCATCACGAAATTTATCAACTCCTGTAGCTGTGCTTGTGTGCCTAAGAGAGTTCCGACCATGACTATTTGCTTAGTGTAGAACAGTCGAACAGGTACGGTCGCTTCGTTTCCTGATGTCATGCCACAGACTGCCATTCTGCCGCCTTGCCTAAGAACGGCTATGCTCGTAGCCCAAGTTGCCGCTCCTACGTGATCAATTACAATGTCAACACCAGCGGGAACAATTTTCTTTACCTCTTCAGCAATGTCTTGCCTTGTTCTGTCGACGATATAATGAGCACCCAGCTTTTTCGCAAATTCATACTTTGAATTGTCAGACACCGTTGTTATTACTGTTGCACCAAGGGCCTTTGCAAGCTGAATAGTTGCCATCCCTACTCCACTTGAGGCGCCATAGACAAGGATCTTTTTCTTTCTGCTGGCACCATTTGTTTGCAGCATATTCCAAGCAGTAAGATACGAAACTGCAAGAGTGGCTGCGGTCTTATCATTTAGTGCGCTAGGTAGCTTGATGACATTTTTTTCTGGTACTGCTACGCGTTCAGCATAGCCTCCATTATAGTCACTAAAGCCTCCAATGATTGCAAATTGGCTGCAGAGGTTCTCACGCTTGTTGTTGCCGTTGTTATTGTTTTTTCTTCTTCTTGTTGCTATTGTTGTTCTATCATTACTGCTACTTGTGCAGTACCGGCACTTGCCGCAAGAAACACCGGGGTAGATCATTACTCTATGCCCCTTGATAGCGGTAGTAGTTCCAACAATATCGCATCCGCAGATATGAGGCAGCCTGATCTTTTTACCTGCCGCTGCTCCTATTCCCTGCCGGGTCCATATGTCGAGGTGATTTATGCCGCAGTATTTGATATCAATGATTACTTCATCCTCGCCTGCAACAGGATCTGGAAAATCTTCATGGTACTGCAGTACGTCTACAGGCCCATGCTCAAAAAAAGCAACAGCTTTCATACTATCTTGCAGTCAAGTTGTGCATTGCCTTGAGGTCTTGCTCAAACTGCTCCAGCTCCGGTGGCACAGCGATGTCTATCGGGTCTTTGAGCGAGAGGGGTTTACCTGTTTCTTTTGAGATTGTCTCTTTCTTTTTGTTCCATACCATAGAATTAAAGTCAATTATAGCCTTGGTATATTTTGTCATTTGAGCATATTCTTCTTCTACTTCTTCTAGTTCTTCTTCTTTTCTGAACATTGCTTGTTTGTGGATTGTGGTTTCACTTGAGTACATTTTTGTCCAAAGCTCCTCTACGATAAATGGTATGACTGGGGCGATCAGTGACAGGATTGTAGAAAAACATCTGTGTAATGTATAGAGTGCAGACCTCTTCCCCCGCTCCTCCTCATCATTTTTGTTGTTGCCGTCGTTGGTATTTGCAGTATATGCGCGCCCTTTGACCATTTCGATATAATGGGCGGCAAAGAGATGCCATGTAAAGTCTCTAATCGCGTTTGCTGGAACGAAAAAGTTGTACTCGCTGTAGCCACGTCTGCACTCTTTGACAACTCGCATAAGCTCTGCCAGTATCCACCTGTCTGATGGCTCTAGATGTGGGGGTGCCTGTCTTTCACCTATTACTTCAAATGACGACAGAAACCGGCCGATATTCCACAGCTTTGAGAGAAATTTTTGTGCGCCTGCAATCCTCTGCTCGGAGCAGCGAAAGTCATAGCCAAGGTTGGCCTCGCTTGCGGACCAGAAGCGAAATGTGTCAGCTCCGTACTTTTGTATCACAGGGAAAGGATCAATAACATTTCCTTTGCTTTTGCTCATTTTTTCCCCTTTTTCATCAACGCCATAACCCATTATCCATGCTTCATGCCAAGGTATCTTACCTGTCATCTGAACGCATCGCAACATAGTGTAGTGAAGCCAGGTACGGATGATGTCCTTTGCCTGTGGGCGAATCGCAGTCGGGTAAGTATAATCAAACATCTTCTTCTTGTCCTTACCAAACTTGGTCACATAAAGCGGGCTGATGCTAGAATCCATCCAGGTGTCAAATGTTCTATCTTCACTGGTGAATCCAGAACCTACGCTACCGCACTTCTCGCATTTTTTAAAAGGTGGCTTGTCCTTCCAAGGCCGGTAATATTTGCCATTGGATGGAGGCAGGTTTGGAGCCTTGCAGGAATTGCAATACCAAATCGGGATTTCAGTGCCATAGAACCGGCGTCTTGAGACTGGCCAGTCGATGTTGATTGAGTCAAGCCATTTGAGCAAGATCTGGCGGTGCATGTCAGGGTGGAATTTCAACTTAAAAGCAAGCTCCTTTAATTGTGGCACAAATTCAATCTGTTTTACGTAATAGTCATGTAGTGGAATGATCTCTATTGGAGTCTTGCTTCGCTCACAAAGAGGAGTCCTGTGCGTGATGCTTTCTTCCTTTTCCATCAAGCCGGCATTCTTCAAGTCTTCTATAATCTTGGTTCTTGCTTGATTTACTCGAAGGTTAGCATACTTTTGCCCTGCCACTTCTGTCGTAAATCCATTCTCAT
>JALYGW010000089.1 GCA_030776915.1 Thermoproteota archaeon | reverse complement strand
GCTAATGCGTGTGCAACTGTTGGCGATGCTAAGAACGCTAGAAACCCTATAGCAAACCCTATCGCTCCAAAGATTGCAAGTATTCCGGTTCTTGATACCATTTTACATCACTGCTGGCTTTCGGTGTCTGAGATCCTGAAGCTGCCAGTTGGGATCGATGGGAACCTGTCATTCATATTTTGCTCTGCGACTGCCGAAGCTTCCATCATGATCTGATCGATGTCGCTGCCAGAGCCGATATTCACCTCGATTCCAGGGCCGCTGCTGCTCTGCAAAGACTCCATCATGATGCCGTTGAGCAAAGTCTGCATGGTGTTGATCTCGCTGTCGGCACCTGGCACAAACTTTCCAAGACCGGGCTTTAGGCTCTTTATTGAAGTTATTGCTGGCCCCAGCGCGACCATTACGTCTCCCATATCGTGTATAGTAGATAATCTCATCAAGACTTGCTCAAATACCATCTTGGCTTGCCCCAGCGTACGCGAGACCTTGCGCACCTCGGCAAGTTCGTTTGAGAGCACCTTTGTAGTATCGGTATCGTGCCTCTGCACAGCATCGACTACTCGCCTAAACAAAGAGGCATCTCTCTCGTTTAGTTTGGTAACTAGGGTGTCTAACTTTGATATTTGCAACTGAAGCTTGTTAGCTGCTGTCTCTATTCTAGGTTTGAGGGGACCCTGAGCTGCCAGTGCTTCTTTCAACTTGTCTCCTGCGCTTGCCCTATTTTGATTACTCCAATTCTTATCGAAAGCATTCATGCAAATTCGAGCGAGGATTTGCTATTAATTGCGGGTGTGTAATTCGATAAACCATAAGCTAAACTAATTGTCCTCTAGTTTTAGAGAGGATCAGCTTATGATGAACAATTCTTGGAATGTCAAAGTGGTACCCTAAAAAGTTCCTTCTGGGTTATCGAGGCCCATGCACCCATGCCCTGCCCACTTTCGCTGCCCGTGCCAGTTATCTGACTCACTACGATCTCCTTTGGAGCCATGGGCGACCACAGCATAGCCACATAATCACCAATGTCACCGGCCTTGTCAAGGGATGCAGGCCGCATATTCTCTCGCAGGAATTTGGCGGCAACAAGTTTGTCCTTCATAGGCTCTATGAGTTGATATTGCCCGTGCACGATGAGATGAATCTTCCTCGTTCTATCAATTTCAAACATACTTTAGTGTTGCAAGATGCATACAACTATAAGCACGTTAAATAGTTTTTCTCACATGATAGTCATCGACTCTTATATGGCCATGATCTTGCCCGATGACATTGCAGAGCGCATCTCTGAATTTACTGCCGGTAAAGTAAACTTTCCCTTTGTAGGTCCCGATGAGCTGATGTGCATAATGTACCTATACGGCAGAAACAGCAGGATAGGCGAAGATGAGATTGAGGAAGTCAGCAGCCTTGCGCAGCACACTGCCTCTCAGCTGGGGCAAGAGATCGATGTTTACATGAATAGCTCCGCAAGCAAACTTGAAACAGAATACATCAGGAGTAAGTACATCAATAGAGAGCTGCAATTGACTGTTGAAAGAAAACCACAGGATGTCAAGAGGCGAATAGCAGGGGATCCAGCGATAATATCTAACTGCTTTGTGCATCATGTTGCATACTACAAGCAGGACTACTTTTTGGAGTTGTACGGTCCACTGAGGGATTCTCAGCTTACGTCAGATATCCGCTCAGCGCTGGTTCACAGGATGGTCATGGTGTGCTACAATAGAAAAGGAGCGCAAGAGACAAGATTGGCGCACCCCCTTATTCCACTGTACGTATGGTTCAAGGATCAGGCAGGTGCAAAGCCGTGATAATATGGAATTTGTGAAAGCTCCTCCTGTGGCATCTGAACAATTGATATCAAATGCCCGTCAGGATCTTGGATTATTGCATGCTTACCAAATGGCTCCTGTTTGGGCTTTTTATAGAATTTGACCCTTTTCTTTTTCAGGCTGTTAATAACATCGTCAAAGTCGCTTATGCTAAACCCAACGAGCATACCATTGTTCTTTTTGATCCTCTTCCTTTTCGCAGGGTGTAGCGCAAGCACCGTGCCGCGTGTTGAAAACTCTGTCCAGTCCTTTGACTCTTGTTTTAGCTCCATGCCAAGGGTGTCGCGGTAGAATCTGATTGATCTTTTCATGTTGGAAACAAGCAAGATGACTGCTCCTATCCGGCTAAACATTGCAGTAGTATATTGCATTCATAAATATAAAGTTGAAAATGCAGGTCGATGTAGTATTATATATATCTCGATCACGGGTTCAACATACTATATCTTGCAGAACGACAGGACATCTGCCCACATCATTAGGTTCTCAGAATTTCTTGGGATAGGGTACTTTGGCGACAAAAAGCAGCGCGTCATAGCTCCTATTTTTGATTTGCACTACAATGCAGAGCGGGGGTGGGAAAAAGTAATGGCAAGTCAGCAGCAAGAGGTCCCTATATTTCATACAGTATTTGTTGAGCACCCTACAAGATACGAGTTCATCGCCCACCCTATAGAAATGAGCTCTGAAAGGATTTATTATGTACTCTACCGCTCATCTTCTAGCCTGTCTAGCATGAACAAATTCAAGAGCGACTACGGCAACGGAATGACATACATCAAGTTTGGATGGCATGATCTAACAAAACCGCATAAGTTTGATGTGCTTCCATACTATGCTGCTGTTGATTCGATAGAGTTCATGAAGGCAGACGACATTAAACCTGGGATGCTAGTCGACCAGATAAGGAAAAGCTAGCAGGCATTCAGGCAATGAGTTCACGGTATACCTGCAGAGCCATTTTTCTAAATTGCGGGAATGTTTCTACTCCATCTGTGAGGCTCATTATCAAACTCCTTACTGTCAGTATCGCAATTGCCACGACCGCTGAAACAATTGTAGAAATTATCGCGGGTTCGTAATCTCTACTACTAGTCCGAGCAGCTTTCGCACTTCTAATATTATAGTTATTCCTAATTTGCTGCTCCGTCAGCTTTAAGCTCAACATGCGGTTGTTGATCGGACTATCCATGAAGAATTACTCTGCACTTTACATTTATCTTACATCATGCTCAAAAAATAACATTGACAAACAACCCTGTAGCCGTGTTTGACTCAGGCATTGGATCCCTCTCGATAATACGAGAGCTAAGGCGCGAGATACCATATGAAGACCTGCTCTACTTTGCAGACAGGGTCCACTTTCCATATGGTACCAAGTCACATTCAGAGCTGCGCGAGATCATTGTAAATACAATAAACTACCTCAAGCGCTACAAACCAAAGCTAGTTGTGGTTGCCTCAAACACTCCCTCTGTGCAAGTACTCGATGAGGTAAGAAGAATAATAACTGACATCTCGATAATAGGAGTCAGGCCGCCTCTTAAAGAGGCTGCCAGACTCACAAAGAAAAAGCATATTGGAATCATGGCCACGGAGGGTATGATAAGGAGCAGGGAGTTTGAGAACCAAATTCGCAGGGAAGTACCCCAACATATCTTGGTAACAAGATTCAATGCCTCACCTATAATTGAGCTGATAGAACAGGGGGTGCACCTTGGGAATGAGCGACGAACGTTTAATGTGATCTCACGCGTTCTGGGCGACAGCATTGATGAAAAGATTGACGTCATTACTCTCTCAAGCACTCACCTGCCTTTTGTAAAACGATATCTCAATTCTCTCTTACCTACCGTTAGATTCATTGACCCGGCGCAGATAGTAGCCAAAGACGTAAGGAAGTTCCTTATATTTTATCGAATGACAAAAAAGAGTGGTAGGAGTAACCTTCGGATCTTAGTCTCTGACGGCAAGCGGGAATTCGAGAAATCAGTGCGTGCGCTGGGAGTGAGAGAGCCGATTGAAGAGGTGTTCCTTACATTTTGATTCAAATTAGTAACACAGTCTAAATATATGCAAACGAGGAATAATCAGTACAGCAAAAGACAGGCAGCTAAGAACAAAAATGGGATTTCAAACAGATATTGATAGAGGAGGCAGAGCACTGATGGATACCTTTCTCCAGCTCAGTGGCATATACTCGTTTTATGAAAGACACTTAGAGTTAGAAATTATCAAATATCCGCTGCCAAACCACATTGCAATTGTGCTTGATGGTAACAGGAGGTGGGCCAACATGCATCTGCTTGATACTACTTGGGGGCACAACCACGGGGCTGACAAGGCAGAAGAACTATTGAACTGGATACATGACGTGGGCATCAAAATCACTACGCTATATGTACTATCAACTGAAAATCTTGAGCGTAAGGATGAAGAGCTTGAAAACATCTACAAGCTTCTTGAAAAGAAGCTGGAAAAGCTCTACAATGATGAGCGGGTGCATAAACGCAGGATGAAGATAAAAGCAATAGGTGACACTAAGCTCCTCCCATATAACTTGCAGCAGATATTGACAAAGCTTGAAGAAGCGACTGCCGATTATGACTCGATGTTTCTCAACATTGCGATAGCATATGGCGGTCAAAAGGAACTGATCGAGGCAGTTAGAAAAATAGCTCGAATGGCCGAGAAGGGTGTGATTGAAGTTGACGAAATTGATGAAAAGACGATTGAATCATGTCTATATACGTCACACCTACCGCAGCCATCACCTGATCTTATCCTGAGGACATCTGGCGAAAAAAGATTGAGCGGCTTCTTGATATGGCAGAGCGCCTACAGCGAGCTGCTGTTCATGGATGTGTTCTGGCCAGAATTTCGCAAGATTGATCTTATGCGAGCCATTAGGACATATCAGCAGAGAGTGCGCAGATATGGCAGATAATATATAGTGCTACTAACGTAGCATTAAGTGAGATTATTACTTTCGAATCAGAAGCTATAGTAAATATATTATTCTTCTTTTACTTCTTCAACTTGCCAGTTGTCATTAACATAAAGGCCAATGATTTTTGCAGGGAGTTTCCATAAAGATATCTCTTGCAGAGCTTTTCTGATTTAGACATAGTGGTAGCTCTTGTCTCCAGGGTTGCCTGCACAGTCATAATGCCCAACTACTGCTATGATCTGGGAGTTATGTTTCTCAACAGAGATAGATGCTGAATGTTTTGCAAGTGATGCTTCTACATGGCGCAATTCATTTGAGAAAATTCCATTGGCACCGGGGAAAGTTATCATATCCACTATGTCAACTGCATAATTTTGCTTGATATAATCAATGACAGGCTGCTGAGTTCTTCCATCAATGCAATTTATAGCAGTTCCAAATTTGTATTGCTGTTTCATTGATGATTAATCAATAGTTAGTTTTCTTTTATGGTATGGCATATTATTTGGTAATAATGCTCTGTAAGAGATTTATGAATAGTCTTGTGAAGACTGAAAATTATATGGCATTGAAGCAATGCCAGAGGAGACAATAAAGATGTCAATGCCAGAATAACACTTGAACGATAAGGATACAGCATCAGGAAATAATATTGCCAACATTAATGACAAGTAGAGCAACATCTTAGGGACAACGACATACTAGTGATACCGGGAGGTTTACACTAGCAGCAGCAGCCTTCTCTGCTAATGGAGAAAAGCACAGGATTTGCAGATAATATCTACTAATTAAGATTGTTGAATTGCGAACAATCAGGTTATTGTGGCGGCAGACATCCTAAATTCTAAGAAGGGTCACATACATAAAATATAGATACGGAACATCATAGATGTACTGAAGTCATAAGATGAGAGAGGAAGACATAACAAAAAAGAATTGCTTCTTATACGTTATCCGCTATGACACATCCAGTATTAAAGATGAACTAGTGAGATTAAAAGATCTTATCAATAAATATAATGGAGATCCCAAACCAGAGAAATGGGAACGTGTAAAGGAATATTCTAAGTCTGAAATGAAACGATTAGAAGAGATAAGAAAATACATACATAGGCATTTAGAGATCATTAGATATTTAGTTAAGAATCACAGACTAGATCCTGGTAAATTCGACTATGTCTACATAAAGTACAGTGTGGACTTGTTCTATGATGCTTATTACATGGATCCAGAATATGACCAACCTGGCTTAGCAGATTTGATAAGCGATATTGACGATCAGATTGGACAATTGGATGCAGCACTCCAATTCCTTGACGGAGAAAAGGCAGCATAGATGATAGATAACAGTTTTAGTCGTATTGGGGCCCACGACCTAATGGTTACGTTTGTAGTTGCTGCCGTCGATCCTTGTAGTGCGGAAAATGGCGAGAAGATTTCGTAAACCTTAGGTCTTAAATCGTAAGAGATACCATTAGAGCTTAAAAATTTGGGGGGATCATCATACGCTGGCTAAAACAAGAAAAACGTCTCATGACGCTTCAAAAACGATGAATCCATATTAGCACAAAACTACCTAATAGTTAGCTTTAAAGAAGATAGAGAGGGATCAATAGTTCAAGTTTTAAGTACAACGAATCACAGGCCATTGACAAATTTCTTCCTTAGGATCATTAGCGACCGCTTGAAAATTTAATAGTATGACAAATCTTACTAGGCTACAGATTGTTTTATGCAGCTCGTTGTTCTTCCAAATCGACTTGCCATTGTTTTTAAATGGGTGAAGATAGAATATGATAGATGAATGATAGGGAATCTATGTGGGTATGTAAACATTGCCAGTTAGTTTTCGCCTTTGATTCACACATTAGAGCACACAAAATGCTGACAGGTCATACTAGAATTATCAGATACGAATTACCATCAACAAATACTGTGAGAGAGTCAGAACATATTTAATGAGTATGAGAGCAAGGCAAATTTGGCAACAAGATCAAGAGAATTTCAATATTGAAAACGAAATAGCGCCTGATTAATTTTTCCTTATTATACCTCAACTCTTACCGAAGATCTTAACAAATGGTTTTCAAACTGCTAATTGCAAATGTCTTTATTTCATAGCCGCAAGTTCGGAAGTCACACAGTACGCCCCACTTTGATCCTGCTAGCCTTTGCTACGTGAGTCAAAGATATCAGCGTACACCGCTCAAGTGTTTGCCAGTATCACTCCACTTGATTGTGTAGCAAAGACATAGAATCTTCCAGCAGAGAAAGGGATGTGGCTGTAAAGTGTGCAGCTTCTGAACTCCACAATTCAATCCAAACATGTTTAGCTTGAATTCTCATATGAGGGTACGATAATTCAATATCTATGTATAATAGCAAATGAGAGAGCAACTGAGGAGACTTTTCAACTAGGGAATCAGAGTCACATCTAACAAATAACAAAAGATTATAGAGAGACGATAGCAGCAGGTCTGCGCTTGTGCAAGCTTTTTTCTATCATGTCATTTACCTTACTGACGTGTTTTGCAGACACTCCCAGTTTTCTTGTCGCATCTTTTAGCTTTATTTTTTTGTCAACTAGCAAATGCAATATCTGGTCTATCATTTCATAGTCCATTCCTATCTCCTCTTCTGCAAGGTGACTTTCCCAGAGCCTAGGGCTGCTCTTCTTTTGAACTATTGCTGCAGGGATATCCAAATATTGTGCAAGAGCTCTCACCTGTGTCTTATACAAGACAGCAATAGGCATAATATCTGCGGCTCCATCTCCAAACTTACTAAAATACCCAATTTGGACTTCACTCTTGTCGGAGGTGCCTGCCACAAGATAACCATTAACCCCCGCATAGTAATATAGAAGGCACATACGAATTCTTGCCATCAGGTTTCCTCTTGCCTCCTTGTCTTCTGGCAAAATCTCTTCAAATTTTTGGATTAGTGGATAGATGTCAATAATGTGATATCTTATCCTAAGCTCCTTAGCCAGATCTATCGCATGGGAGGTATCTTCTCTTGGAGTAGTGTCGCTTGGCATAACAAGGCCAAGCACGTTTGATCGCCCAAGTGCATTTACACTTAATTTGAGAACGACA